>JALOMC010000312.1 GCA_025455665.1 Chitinophagaceae bacterium
GCTGCTACGCAAGGGCCGCACCGAGGCACGGCGCCTGTTTGATAAGGGCGTGTTCATCCAGGAAGTGTCGAAAATAGGGCAGGAGATATGGCTGAGCACTACAGCCGGTGCCTATTGCTTTTCTGAAAGCCTGGCGCCATTGTACAACGGTCACTGCTTTTTTGCTGGTAGCAGCATCAGCCGCATTATGAAAGACCGGGAGGGCAGCTACTGGTTTGGCACGCTGGACAAAGGCGTACTGATGGTGCCCAACCTGCATACCCGCTTGTACACTGCCGGTGGCGAAGCCATCACCGCACTGGCCAGCGCCGGCTCCCACCTGCTGCTGGCGGGTACCAGTATGCAGCGGTTGCTGGGCTTTGATACCCGCACCCAACAATTCAGCAGCTTGTACAAAGCGCCAACCAACCACGAAGTACTCCACATTTTTCACCGGCCTGAGCGCCACGAAACTTTCTTGTGTACTGATCGCATTACCTACCTGCAGCATTTCAGGCCGAAGCGGCAGTATATGCGGGCAGGCAAAAATGTATCGGCCGTATCGGGCAATTGGTATGCTTATGCCTATGCTACGGGCATGGGTTTTTTAAATACGCAAACCGGCCAGACCGGTACAGCATGGCCATGGCTGCAGCAGGCCGCAGCGGTGCAGGGCCGTGGCCGCTGGGTGCAGTACCTGCCAGCCGATAGCCTGCTGCTGGTGGCTACCAGCCGCGGACTCACCTACTACAGCCCCGATGGATGGGGCCCGCTGCTGCTGCAGGGCCAGCCGGTGTATGCATCGGGCATGCAGCAGGCCGGCCACCAGGTGTGGCTCACCACCTACAGCCAGGGCGTACTGCTGATGGATAGCAGCCGCCAACTGCGCCGGCTGGAGGTGCCAGGGCTACCCTCCAGCATTTACAAACTGCATGTGCAGGATAGCCTGGTGTGGATGCTGACCGACGAGGGCGTACTGCGCTATCACCGCTACACGGGTCAGCTGCGTCGGTACTCGGTGGCCAGTGGCCTGCCCCTGGCCGAGTACAAAGACATGCGCTGGCACGATGGGCAGCTGTACCTGGCTACTACGCAAGGGCTGGTAGTATTTGCAGCGGCCAATATGGGTACCAACCAAACGCCGCCGCTGCTGGCACTGAACCAGGTACAGGTAAATGGCAAAACGATGGCAGCCCCCGATGCATTAGCCGCATTGGCCAGCGATGAAAATAACCTGCGGGTGGGTTTTTCGGTGCTGGCCTACAAGCATGTACCCGCACAGGTAGTGCGCTACCGCATAAACGGGCAAGCGTGGCAAACGCTGGAACCCGGTGTGCGGGTGCTGTACCTGCAGTCGCTGGCGCCTGGCAGCTACCGCCTGCAGCTACAGGCATTTAATGAAGATGGCGTGGGCAGTACACAGCCACTGCAGTTGCAGTTTCGCATCAAAGCACCACTGTACCGGCAGGCCTGGTTTTGGCTGCTGCTGGGCTTGCTGGCCATGGGCAGCATTTACACCTACTTTAAGCTGCGGCTGCGGCGCCTGCAGCGACAGAATGCCCTGCGTACCCAGCGAATGATGCTGGAGCAAGAGCTGCAGCAAAGCAAGCTGGCCAGCATTAAAAGCCAGATGAACCCGCACTTTTTTTTCAATGCGTTGAATACCATCCAATCCTACATCTACACGAACGATAAAGACCAGGCAGCGCACTATCTCAACCAGTTTTCGGAGCTCACCCGCATGGTGCTGGATATGAGCAATAAAGACCTGATCTCGCTGACGGAAGAAATCAAAGCGTTGCAATTGTATCTTGATCTGGAAGCACTGCGCTTTGAAGGGAAATTGCATTACAGCCTCGAACTATCGCCCGATTTGCAGCCCGACCAGTTTTGGCTGCCACCCATGCTGGTGCAGCCTTACATCGAAAACGCCATTAAGCACGGACTACTGCACAGCAAGCGGCCCTGGCAGCTACGGGTACAGTTTAGCCGCAGTGCCAGCGGGCTGCAGGTGGTGATAGATGACAACGGCATCGGGCGCAAAAAAAGTGAGCAGCTGAATGCGCACCGGTACCGGCAGCACCAGTCGTTTGCCATGTCGGCCAATGCACGGCGGCTGGAAATATTGAACAAAGGGCTGACCAATGTGATCAGCCTGCACATCACCGACAAAACCGACGAATGGGGCATGCCAGCGGGTACTACCGTGGCGCTGCACGTGCCCCTGCAGCCGCGTATTTCATCACACTAGAAAAAGACTGACGATGGAAAATGGCATGTACTCCTGCATTATTATAGACGACGAACCCCGGGCCCGGGCCCTGCTACAGGCCATGATAGCGCAACACTGCCCGCAGCTGACAGTGGTGCAGCAATGCGAAGACCTGCCGGCCGGTGTAAAAGCCATCAATAAGCACAAACCGGCCCTGGTGTTTTTAGATATTGAAATGCCCGGTCATTCTGGTCTGGAGATCCTCGATTTTTTTAATCCGGAAGAGGTACAGTATCGCATCATTTTTACCACGGCCTACAGCGAGTATGCCTTGCAGGCGTTTCGCTTTTCGGCCATCGATTATTTGCTGAAGCCCATTAAGCCGGCACTGCTGGCAGAGGCAGTACAGAGATTTGTGAGCACCTCGCAGCAAAGCCAGGCGCAGCAGCTGAAGGTGCTGCAGGAAAACCTGGATGCCCGCAACAACTGGCAGCACAAGCGCATTACGCTGTCTACCGGGCAGGGTATGCATTTTTTGCAACCGGCCGATATAGTGATGGTAAAAGGCGAATCGGCCTACAGCGATTTTTACCTGGCCAATGGCAGCCGCCTGCTGGTGAGTAAAAATCTGAAGCACTTTGAAGAACTGCTGGCGCCCTTGCCCATGTTTTACCGCTGCCACAAAAGCTTTATTGTAAACCTGCAGCACACGCTGCGCTATGTGCGGGCCGATGGCGGGCACTTGCTGATGACGGGCCAGCTGGAGGCCCTGGTATCGCCCGACCGGCTGGACGAACTGCTGCGCCGGCTGGAGAACGGTGGGCTGTAAATACCAAGGTTCGGCCAAGGCCTGTTCAAATAAACTACCAGCTTACTTAAGGCAAATGGGGGTTTGGTAAAAGCGGCCCGGCCAGCACCCATGTGCCGGGGCATCTTTAGCGTATTAAACCTTGGTCCATGTTGTACGCTTTGCCCTTGATGCTTGTAAAACCCCGCCGCCTGTATGCACTCATTGCCACGGCAGCCTACCTGCTGTTGATGATACCTGCCCAGGCGCAGGTGCCCACCATTACCAGTTTTTCGCCGGCAGCCGGTGCTTCGGGCGCCACGGTTGTTATTACCGGCACCAACTTCAATACCACGGCAGCCAACAATGCTGTTTTTTTTAATGGTGTCCGCGGCACGGTAACGGCCGCTACCGCTACCCAACTCACCGTAACGGTGCCGGCTGCTGCCCGCAGTGGTTTTATTGATGTGGTAAACCTCGGTAGTTTTCGGCAAGTGAAA
>JALOMC010000313.1 GCA_025455665.1 Chitinophagaceae bacterium
GCAACCTGACCGACTACCTGGACGCCCTGAAGCAGCGCCACGACTTTTTTGCGGCCAACGGCTGCACCGTCAGCGATCATGGGCTGGAGCAGCTGTATGCCGAAGACTACACCGAAGCCGAGGTGGCGCAAGCGTTCGACAGCCTCTTGAAAGGCGAACAGCTTTCGCCCTTGCAGATTGCCCAATTGAAAACGCATTTGCTGTATTGCTTTGCCGTATGGGATTGGGAAAAAGGATGGGTGCAGCAGTACCACCTGGGCGCCCTGCGAAACAATAACCCGCGGCGCCTGCGTGAACTGGGGCCCGATACCGGCTGGGACAGCATTGGCGACTTTAGCCAGGCCCGGGCCTGCGCCCGCTTTTTGGCCCGGCTGGATGATGAAAACAAGCTGACCAAAACCATTTTGTACAACCTGAACCCGGCCGACAACGAGCTGATGGCCACTATGATCGGCAATTTCAACGATGGCTCGGTGGCTGGCAAAGTGCAGTGGGGCTCGGCCTGGTGGTTTCTGGATCAGAAAGAGGGCATGACCCGCCAGCTGAATGCCTTGTCGAACATGGGCCTCATCAGCCAGTTTGTGGGCATGCTTACCGACTCTCGCAGTTTCCTTTCGTATCCGCGGCACGAGTATTTCCGCCGCCTGCTGTGCAGCTTGTTTGGTACCGATATGGAGGCCGGCGAGCTGCCCATGGATTTTGACCATATCGGTGGCATCATTCAAAACATTTGCTATCACAATGCGGCCCGCTACTTTGGCTGGCCCGCTGCAGAGCCCAACTCATAATCATGGCAGCCATTGCATGTTTTGGCGAATTGCTGCTGCGGTTTTCGCCGCAGGCGCAGCCCCACTGGATAGGGGCGCAGCACATGCCGGTGCACATAGGCGGCGCCGAGCTGAATGTGGCCCGGGCCCTGGCGCTATGGGGCCACCGCACCCGCTACATCACCGCCCTGCCGCCGCACTACCTGGCCGATGAAATACTGGCCTGGCTGGCGCAGCAGCACATAGACTGCAGCCATGTGCTGCGCACCGGCGACCGGCTGGGCACCTACTACCTGCCACAAGGCACCGATCTGAAGCATGGCGGCGTGATATACGACCGGGCCCATTCGGCCTTTTGGCAGCTGCAGCCCGGCCAGATAGATTGGGAAGCTGCCCTGAATGGTTGCAGTTGGCTGCATCTATCGGCCATCAGCCCGGCGCTGAATGCCAGCGTGGCGGCCGTGTGTACCGAGGCGGCCGCAGCGGCCCGGGCCATGGGCCTGCAGGTATCGGTAGATCTGAACTACCGGGCCCGCCTGTGGCAGTATGGCGTGCCGCCCCCACAAATAATGCAGCCGCTGGTAGCCCAGGCCCACGTGCTGATGGGTAATATGTGGGCAGCCGACGCCTTGCTGGGCATAGCATCGCCACTGGCCAGCAGCCAGGGGCAGCCGCAGCAGGTGCTGCTGGATGCCGCCGCACAAAGCATGCAGGCCTTGCAAGCGGCCTTTCCGCAGGTGCACACGGTGGCCTACACACTGCGCCTGCCGCACAGCTACCAGGCGCTGCTGCTGCAGCAGGCCCGGGTGCATCATTCGCCCCTGCTGCCGCTGGCCGCCGTGGCCGATGCGGTGGGCAGTGGCGACTGTATGATGGCCGGCCTGCTGCATGGATTGGTAAATGACGATGCCCCGCAAGACCTGATTGCATTTGCCGCCGCAGCGGCTGCCAATAAACTGGGTGAAACCGGCGACGCCACCCAAACCAGCGCCGCCGATATTTGGAAAAAACTGCCCCATGGACCAGGAAACAATGGCTAAACAGGCCATACAGCAGCAAGGCGTTTTGCCCTTGTTTTACCACGCCGATGCGGCTGCCTGTGTGCGGCTGGTACAGGCCCTGCATGCAGGCGGTATGCGGGTGGTAGAGTTTACCAACCGGGGGCCTGCTGCCCTCGCCAATTTTAAAGCGCTGGTAGCGGCGGCACCCGCCCACTATCCCGGTATGCTGCTGGGTGCAGGCACCATTGCCACGGCCGATGAAGCCGAGGCATTCATAGAAGCCGGCGCCGATTTTTTGGTTAGCCCCGTGTTTGATGCCGGCGTGTGCGACAAAGCCTACCTGCACAAGCGCCTGTGGCTGCCCGGCTGTATGACGCCCACCGAGGTACACCAGGCCCGGCAGGCTGGCTGCAGCATGGTCAAGCTATTTCCCGGGCAGGTGCTGGGCCCCGATTTTGTGGCAGCTATCCGCCCGCTGTTTGCCGGTATGGAGTATGTGGTAACCGGCGGCGTAGCGCCCACAGCCGATAGCATAGGGGCCTGGTGGAAGGCCGGCGTAAGTGCCGTGGGCCTGGGCAGCCAGCTGATAGGGCCACACGCCGCCGATGAACCGGCAGCATTGACGGCCGCTTGCCGGCAGGTGCTCCAAATTATTCAATCACTTCAATCCTGATTATTGCCATGGCTGCTGTAGGTCGCTTTCGCTGGGTTATTTGTGCGCTGCTGTTTTTTGCCACTACGGTCAACTACCTGGATAGGCAGGTGCTGAGCCTGCTGGCCCCCGACCTGAGCAAAGAATTTGGCTGGAGCAATACCGACTATGCCAATATCACCGCCGTCTTTCAGCTGGTGTATGCCATCAGCATGCTGTTTGCCGGCCGGCTGATTGATAAAATGGGCACCCGCAGCGGCTTTACCTGGGCCATCATTATCTGGTCTATTGGTGCCATGATGCATGCATTTGCCATCCCGATAGGCGAGGGGATGGGCAGCCTGCTGGGCTGGCTGGGCGCCGGGGCGGTATCGGCCTCCATTGCCGGCTTTATGCTCAGCCGGGCCGTGCTGGGCTTTGGCGAATCAGGCAATTTTCCGGCGGCCATCAAAGCCACAGCCGAGTATTTCCCGAAAAAAGAGCGGTCGCTGGCCACGGGTATTTTCAACTCAGGCAGCAATATTGGCGCCATCCTGGCCCCCCTGACCGTGCCCTGGATAGCCGGCCACCTGGGCTGGCAGTGGGCATTTATCATTATTGGCGCAGTAGGCTTTGTATGGCTGGTATTTTGGTGGTGGCTATACCAGCCGCCGGCGCAGCAGCCACGCCTGGGTGCGGCCGAGCTGGCCTACATCAATGCCGATGGTGCCGAACACATCAGCACCAACCCCGACGCCCACGAAAGCAAAGTGAAATGGGTACAACTGCTGGGCTACCGGCAAACCTGGTCGTTTTTCATGGGCAAGTTTCTGACGGATGGCGTGTGGTGGTTTTTTCTGTTTTGGCTGCCCAAATACCTGGAGGCGCAGTACGGCATGGTAAAAACCGACATCATGCTGCCGCTGGCGGTGCTGTATAGCATGACCATGGTGGGCAGCATAGGCGGCGGTTGGTTTCCGGTGTATTTCATCAACAAGGGTATGAAGCCCTACGATGGCCGCATGAAAGCCATGCTGCTGATAGCGCTGGTGCCCCTGCTGGTGCTGCTGGCCCAGCC
>JALOMC010000035.1 GCA_025455665.1 Chitinophagaceae bacterium
GTGTACTGGCAAGGCATGCGTTCGCTACCCTCAAAGCTGAAATCGATATCCTGCGCCTGCAGCGTGAGCTGGCTGCCGGTAATGGTGAGGGCCACCTGATTAGTGCTCTTGTTACTAAAAATGCTGACGCGGCGCAGCGCTTGCTGAAAGTCGGTCTTGCTCACAGTCATGCGGTAGGGGTTGTCGGCCGGTATTACCACTTTGTAGTCGGGGAAGCGGGCATCGATGAGGCGGCAGCTCATTTGGGTAGTACCGTGCACTACAAACAGGTGGTTGCCGTTGTAGCTCAGCGTAATCTCGTCTTCATTATCGGGCAGGGCACTCTTCAGCAGGTTCAGCGGCTTTTTGGGTACGATGAACGAGTCGGCCTTGGGGCAGCTTACATCGGTGCGGCGGTAGCGTACCAGGCGGTGCGCATCGGTAGCTACAAACTGCAGGCTGTCTTTATTCAGTTCAAAAAATACGCCGGTCATGGCGGGGCGCAGGTCATCGTTGCTCACCGCAAACAGGCTTTTGTTGATGGCCGTTACCAGCGCTGTGCTGGTCATGGTAAAGCTGTTGGTATCATCGGCCGAGGGCTCCTTCGGAAAGTTGTCGGGGTTTTCGCCCATCACCTTGTACTTACCGCTGTCGCTGGTCAGCTCTATGCCGTAGTTCTTATCAATGTTGAACGTGAGCGGCTGATCGGGCAGGTTCTTCAGCGAGTCCATCAAAATTTTGGCCGGCACGCACACTTTGCCTGTTTCTTTCGCCTCTACCTCCAGCGTTACCCGCATCACGGTTTCCAGGTCGGTAGCGGTGACGGTCAGCTTGTTTTTGTCTATTTCAAACAGAAAATCTTCGAGAATAGGCAACACGTTGTTGGCCTGTATCACGCCGTTGATTTGCTGGAGTTGTTTCAGCAGCAGCGACGACGAAACGATGAACTTCATATCGGCAAATTTTGATACTAGATATAAGCAGTGGAGCGCCTGCCAGGCAGCCCTGCCTTGGCGGCAAAGATGCAGGACGCCGACAAACCTAAGGCAAAATCTTTTTGGGTTGTTCCAGCGGTTTTGGCGCCTGTTGATAACTTGCCGGCCTGCTGCCAATACCCCCGCATGTACCAAAAACAAGACCGATGGACCCCCGCCCAGGCCTGGGAAAAAATGAAGGGCTGGTGTGCCTGGCAGGAGCGCTGCCAGCACGATGTGATGGACAAACTGCGGGGTGCCGGCCTCACGGCCAACGAGGCCGATATCATTATAGCCCGGCTGATAGAAGAAAACTACCTGAATGAAGAGCGGTTTGCCATCCAGTTTGCCGGCGGCCACTTTCGGCTGAAGAAATGGGGCAAAACCAAGATAGCCTACGCCTTGCGGCAAAAAAAGATCAGCGAATACTGCATTAAAAAAGCCCTGGCCGATATACCCGATGAAGACCACGATGCGGTGCTGCGCAAGCTGGCCATGGCCAAATGGGAGGCGGTAAAAGCCGGCACCCCGGCACAGCGCTGGGCCAAAACCAAAACCTACCTGCTGCAAAAAGGCTTTAGCAGCGCCGAGGTTGGCCGGGTACTGCCATGGCTGCAGCGGGGCGCCCCCACCGATGATGCCGAATAACTGCCGCAGCAGCCGGCCCCACCTGGCGGAAAGCCGGGCCTTGTACTGCTGCCGATGGGCTGCCACATGGAGGACACTACCCCGCACCCCGCCCGGCGGGGAAGGCGTAGTGCCGACAGGTGGCCACCGCTGCCGGGGCTGGTACCGCTGCTGAGTGCCCCAACAGGAATGCGCCCGGCCCCCTGGCTGCCGAAGGGCTGTGAACAGTTGCGTCGTAATATTGGCCCCCGTATGCCCCACCTGTATTGCCACAAAGCTGCTGCGTGGCTGGCCGCCTGCCTGCTAAGCCTGGCCGCCGCCGCCCAACCCGAAGCTGAAACTGATACCACTGCTACCAGGCAGCCGCGGCCCACCATGAACCATTGGCGGCACGAGCTGCTGATGAATAGCGAGAATGACAACTACGTATTGCAGCTGCGTGATGGCTACTATACCAATGGGCTATCGTTTCGGTTTAGCTGGGCAGGCGGTACTCGCCACAAGCCAGTATGGAGTGCCGAACTGGGCCAGCAAATTTTCAATCCGGTGCGCTTTGATAGCATAAACCTGGCTACCCAAGACCGGCCTTTTGCAGGCTACCTGTATGCCAGCCTGCAGCGCCGCCACTTTAGCCGGCCTGGCCGCATGATGGCGTGGAGCGCCACGCTGGGTACAATAGGGCCCCGCAGCGGTGCCGCACAGGTACAGCGCTGGTATCACAATGTGATTGGCATATACGATGTGCGGGGCTGGCCCAACCAGCTGCGCAATGAGTGGAACCTGAACCTGGGCTGGCAAATGGCACAAACCCTGCTGAAGGGCGCCCCGGCCAGCCGCGGCTACGATGTGGCAGCTACCGCACAGGCCCACCTGGGCAATGCCCTGACCAACGCCAGCGCCGGCGTGCTGCTAAGGGCCGGCAAAATGGAAGATTATGCCAACAGCGCCCACTTTGATGGACGGGTAAGCCGCCGCGGCGGCCCTGCCCCCGGGCACCGCAAGGAGTTTTACTTTTTCATCCATCCGCTGCTCACCTGGCAGGGCTACCATGCTGCGCTGCAAGGCGGACTATTTACCAACGACAAAGGACCCAAAACGGCAGCACTGCGGCCGTGGGTGTTCAGTCAGCAAATAGGCTTTAAGCTGGCGCAAAACCGCTGGACGCTGGGGATGCATTACATTGCACGAAGCCGGCAGGCCGAGCAGCAAATGCGCAGAGAGCGTTTCATTTCCATCCAGATAGCTTACCGCACCGGCCAATACCAACCATGATAGAGCAGCACAACCTGAACGCCAGCCTACAGCTGGTGCCCATAGATGAACCCGAAAGGGCCATGCCACTGATAGACGAAGCCATTGGCCTGCTGCGCCAATCGGGCCTGCCCATGGAAGTGGGGCCATTTGGCACCAGCATAGAAGGACCCTACCACCAGGTAATGCAACTGGTGCAACAGTTGAATGAATACATGCTGCAGCATAGCCGGCACGATTGGCTGCTGAACCTGCAGCTGCACCTGCACCCTACCCAAGCCGTGAGCATGCACGCCAAAACCAGCAAGCACCGCTAAACCCCTGCCACTGAGCACCACCCTATGAGCAAAAAAGTAGCCATGATACCGGCCCGCTATGCGGCCACTCGCTTTCCGGCCAAGCTGATGCAGCAGCTGGGACCTAAAACCGTGATACGCCACACCTACGACAATACGGTAGCCACCGGCCTGTTTGACGAGGTGGTGGTGGTGACGGACAGCCCCATCATTTTTGACGAAATAACCAGCCACGGCGGACGGGCCGTGATGAGCCAACGCCCCCACGAAAGCGGCAGCGACCGCATAGCCGAAGCCGCGGCCGATATGGATGTGGAGATAATAGTAAATGTGCAGGGCGATGAACCCTTTGTGCGCCGGCAGCCGCTGGAGCAGCTGCTGCAGGTGTTTGAGGGCGAAGCCGGCCAGCAGGTGCAGGTAGCCAGCCTGATGCAAGTGCTGACCGATGCTGCCAGCATAGCCGACCCCAACTATGTGAAAGTGGCCGTGGACCTGCAGATGAACTCGCTGCTGTTCAGCCGGTCGCCTATACCCTACCACCGCGACCAAAGTATAGCGCCGGTATACTACGAGCACATTGGGGTGTATGCTTTTCGCAAGCAAGCGCTGCTCAACTTTACCAGCTGGCCTATGACGCCGCTGGAAGCCGCCGAAAAAGTAGAATGCCTGCGCTACCTGGAGCACGGCATACCGCTGAAGATGGTAGTAGTAGACTATATGGGCGTAGAAATAGATACGCCGGAAGACCTGGAAAAAGCCAGTCGATTGCTGTCATCTTGAAAAACAAAAAAGCCCGAGCACACATGCATGCCTTTTCATCTGGTTTTGTTGCCCGCTTTCGGCAGGCTATTAATGCCCTGCATCCGGTAGACGATAGCACCCTGCTGAATTTTTTGGAGCAGTTTGAAGAAGTAGAAGCCAAAAAGGGTACCATACTGCTGCGGGAGGGAGAGGTATGCCGGCACCTGTACTTTATACTGAAAGGTGCTATACGCTGCTACCTGCACGATGAAACGGGCCGCGAAGTAAACCTTCATTTTTATTTTGAAGATGAACTGGCCAGTGAGTTTAAAAGCCTGCGACTGCAAGAGCCCAGCGACCGCAACCTGGTGTGCATGACACCTTGCAAGTTGCTGAAAGCTGCCCGGCCCGATTACCTGCCTTTGTTTGAAACGAATATTGATTTTAACCAGGCCGCTTTTCGTTTTTTTCAGGAACTGTACCTGCAAGAAGAAGAGCATGCAGAAATGTTGCGCCGCCTGAGCGCTGAAGACCGCTACAAGTATGTGGTAGAGCACAAACCACACTTACTACAGCGGGTTTCGCTTACACAACTGGCCAGTTGGATAGGTACCAGCAGAGAAAGCCTCAGTCGTATTCGTGCCCGCATTAACAGTTAGTTTTCATCTACCAGTATACGCTGTTAAAAAAAGCCCTGTGGCC
Organism: Chitinophagaceae bacterium; assembly: GCA_025455665.1. Classification (GTDB taxonomy): domain Bacteria; phylum Bacteroidota; class Bacteroidia; order Chitinophagales; family Chitinophagaceae; genus Phnomibacter. The sequence goes on from JALOMC010000035.1 coordinate 4,571, forward strand.
CCTCGCTACAGGGCTTTTTATGTGCAAACAAAAACCTATTGTGACGATTGCCGCAGGTGAAAGCAGTGTACCAGCAGGACTTTTGCATCGTGATCAACACGAAGCGAATAATGGTGTGGTGATATAGATAACCAAGGGTGGGTGTAAAACAACAGTGCTGGCTGCGGTGCATCGAAAAATATGGGGTGTGCTTCAGAATCGTCCGCAAGGACTTCGGTGCCCGCAGCAGCCTGTTTTACCCAACTTTTTTGTACTAAACGATTGGTACCCTTCGGGTGGCTACCAATAAAAACTGAATACGTATGAGCCAACAAGAAAGTAAGCGTTTGAAAGTGACCGGCCATTGGAACGGATGGAAGAACAGTGCGCTGCACGTGCCATCGGCCGAGCTGGAACATGAGCAGATACTGACCGTGCTATACTATGCCGAAGCAAAGCCACTGGTGATGGCGGCTGTGTACAGAGATGAGCAGTACTACAACGTAGAAACTGGCGAACCGCTTGACAATGTATGCTATTGGTCGGAGCTGCCTAGTTTCACTACATCGCTCAACTAAACTCATTACCCTTAAACAGCCTTTGTGAGGCTTACAGACAAAAGCGAATCGATAGTGGTTCGCTTTTTTTATGCGCCGCAAGCCTGCAACAGCACATGCTGGGTACGCTCATACAATCGGCGGGCAGCCTCTTTGGTTTTGCCTACGCACAGCACACCCAGCTTGCCATACTGGCTAAGTGCCCCAATGATGTGAAACATGACACCCTCTTGCGCAGCTCCGTTGAAAATAAGACCGTGATCGGTGGCTATTTCAATCAGATCGTGCGGGGTGAGGCCGCGGTAGCGTTCGTCCATCAGGTTATCGGTACTGAAATAGTGGCGCAACTGACCGGTTTTGATTTTGAACTTGCCTGTATCGGCATGGTAAGTGCCCTCTGTCAAAAACTTCAACATCAGAAAAGGATGGGTAGTACCGCCTTTCCGCAGGTTTATTTCAATGGCATAATGCTCCCATTTCCCTTTCTTGTTTTTTACTGAAATGAAATCGACACCGAAACGACCGATGACGCCCTGCTGTCGCATAGCCTGCATCAGCGGCTGGCACATGCGGGCCAGCTCTGCTGCGTAGGCCGGCTGTGCCGGAAAATAAGCGCCGAGGTAAACCTGCTCACTATCGCCACCCAACACCTGATCATGTGTGCTGATGATATCGCAACCGCCCAAAGGGTCGATCCGGCACTGTACCGAAGGCGACTCCTTTTCTATTCCTTCAATAAACACTTCCACAATACCGCCATGGCAGGCAAACTTCTGAAGGAAACTGGTAATGCTCAGATCGGGTGCAATCACTTTCAAATTGTGTGGCAACAGCTTCAGCATTTGTTGCGGTGTTGTATCGGTATGCAGCATGCGTTCAGGATAACGAAACACAGCATTGCCTTCGCCGCTAAATCCCTCGTTCATTTTTACCACTGCTTTTTGCAAACCCGGGTGCCGCAGCCGCAAAGCAGCCAGTGCCTCCGCTATTTCCTCTTCGGTTCGCAAGTCTTCAAAGCCATCGGGCACTTTTAAACCGGCCGCTCTGAAGAGCTTGCGACCATTGCTTTTGTTGGCAATGTCAAACAGGTCGGGATCGCATCCATAAATTGGCATGCCCAGCTTTACAGCCAATGTGCGTTCCAGCGGCGTTACATTGAAACAGGTCATGTGTGCCGCATGGCCCGAAGGAATGAGCTTGCGGATACGCTGGACAAGGCGCGGCCGGTCGAGCACTTTTTGGGTGAGTGAAACCGGCGAAGCATCGAAGCAGCTAAGCATAGTAAGCCGCTGACGGGCATGGTAGCCAGTGATGCCGGGCAGCAGGTGCAAGTAGTAGTCTACCACCACCGGATCGAGCGGAATACTGGTGATGTACACCACTTGTGTACGCGGCATACGCAGCAACATCAGCATACACAGCAACCGCTCTTCGTAGTGTACAATCCCATCTATGCGTTGCATTATTTCCTGATCCAGCGTCAGACTGGGCAAAATGACCACCGCTTTGGGTGCCAGCTGATCGGGAAAAGCATGCTCAAACTGATCGGCCAACTGCATTTGCAGGTGCCTGAATAGTTCAATCTCCTCATCGGAGCCAGCCCGCGGAGCTGCAGGCCCTTCCATAAAAAGGCGAAAAGGCGAATTATTCTGAACCAGGTTGGCTGCACTCATATCATCAGCAATAAAGCCTACAAGTAACCGTGGCCAGCGCCACCCACCTATGATTTTTATCATCGGCGGCCGGGTTGGCCCCCCGGGCAGCAGCCCAAACAATTATCTTCGCTGCCTGCATTCTTTAAGCAGCTCGTTTTTATGCAATTCAGAAATTTTAAGATGGTAGGCTACGTGGTATACGGCCGCGGCAGCTTCAACCAATTGGATGAGATAATAGCCCCCCATCGCAAGCAGGGTGCTCCTATGGTTTTCTTGCTCGACCATCACTTCAAAGGGAGGCCGTTGGAAAGCCGCATTCCGCTGCGGGGCAATGACCTGCTGCTGCACGCCGATGTAACACATGAGCCGAAAACCACGCAGGTAGATGCACTGGCCCAACAACTGAAAGAGGCCTACGGCACTGTGAGTGGCGTTATCGGCATTGGTGGTGGCAGTACGCTCGACCTGGCCAAAGCTGTAAGCCTGATGATGGGCAACCCCGGCAGCAGTGCCGACTACCAGGGCTGGGACCTGGTAAAACAACCCGGCGTGTACAAAGTGGGCATACCTACCCTGAGCGGTACCGGCGCCGAAGTAAGCCGCACCACGGTGCTGACCGGCCCTACCCGCAAATTGGGGATGAACAGCGACTTTACACCCTTTGACCAAATTGTGCTGGACCCCGAGCTCACAAAAGATGCTCCTAAAAACCAACGTTTCTATACGGGCATGGATTGCTACATCCACTGCATCGAAAGCCTCGAAGGCACTTACCTGAATGAGTTCAGCAAGAGTTATGGCGAAAAGGCGCTGCAGCTTTGCCGCGAAGTGTTTTTGGACGCACCCGAATGGAACGACGCCTGCGATGATAAACTGATGATGGCCAGCTATGCCGGCGGCATGAGCATAGCCTATAGCCAGGTGGGCGTGGCACACGCTGTGAGCTACGGCCTTAGCTACTTGCTGGGCACCAGGCATGGCATTGGCAACTGTATTGTGTTTGATCAACTGGAAGAGTTTTACCCGGCGGGCGTGGCCGAGTTTAAAAAAATGGTGGCCAAAGACGGATATGACATTCCCAAAGGCATCACACAAGGGCTGACCGATGAGCAGTTTGATAAAATGATAGACGTGAGCCTGGGCATGAAACCTCTTTGGGAAAATGCCCTGGGCAAAAACTGGGAAAGCATGATGACCCGCGACCGCTTGCGGGCCTTGTACGAAAGACTATAACCCTGCCGCTGCAGCGAAACCAACCGCCCTCAATGTTTATTCAGAAAAAATCAAGGTCATGCGTCTATACTCGCTCCTCCTCGCAGCTCTTGCGCTATGCTTCGTTACCAATAGCCGCTGCCATGCACAGCAGTACGGCAGTTTCGGAATTGTGCAAACCTACAACGGTACGGTAGCCTTTGCGCCGCAAGCGCTGAACCTGGCGGTAAACGGTCAAATGCTGGTGATGAATAAATACAGCGATGTGGTCGATGGTACGCCCTACCTCTTCGACGAATGGCAACCGGGTGCCATCATTTTGTACAACAATGTGGTGGTAGAAAACCTACGACTGAAGCTGAACCTGCTAGATAATGAGCTGTACTATAAAGATTCATCGGGCGCCGAGCTAAGCGCAGTAACACCGGTAAAATACATCGTATTCAAACACGTGGGAAACGACACGAGTGCCATCTTTATGGCCCAACAATCTGTGGAATTCGATAGAAAAGGATGGTTTCAGGTGCTGGCGACCGGTAAGGCCAGCCTGCTGAAAGAACGCACTAAAAAGCTGATTGAATCGAAGCAATATGCATCGGCTACGCTGGACCGCAGCATTACTACCGATGTACGCTACTACGTGCTACGGCAGGGCAAACTGCATTTGGTAAAAACAGTAGCCGATGTACTGGCGGTGTTGCCAGAGGCAGCCGCCGGGCAGAAGAAAAATGTTAAAAATGAAGTTGATATGAAAGCGGTCGTCGATGCCTTTAATAGGCTGTGAATAGTGTCGTATCTTAGGGCCAGTGGTGCAAAATTGAACAAAATCTTCAGCTATGCGACAGGCTCCTCATTTCAACTTTATGGGCAGCTGCTTGATGGTATGCCTGCTCACATTTGGTAGTACACAGGCGCAAGACAGGCCTGTACGCCCACTCATCATGACCTTTAACGATAGGCACGTTGAGTTTGATGTATGGGAAAAAGTAGTAGAAGGCAGCCCATTTTTTAATGCCAACTGGCGCCCTGCGGCCCTGCTGTTGTCCAATGGCGAAGTGATTGAGCAGCTACAAGTAAAAGTGAACCTGCTGGAAAATCAAATCCATTACCTCGACCCGGCCGGCCGCGAAATGGTGACGATGCAAGAAGTAAAGTCGGTGATCTTTTTAGATGAAGCCAACGACACCAGTGCTGTACTGGTAAACCGGCTGGCACTAACAACAGCAACAGCGGCGCCCGATGGCTGGATGCAACTGCTGAGTAAAGGAAAGGCGACGCTGCTGAAACGAATGATAAAGCAAGATGTGGAGGTGAAAGGATATGGCGCATCTACCGTTGTCACACACATCAACACTACTACACAATACCTGCTGCTTTTTAATGGGCGGATAGAGAAAATACAAACGCTGGCAGACATCGCAGATCGACTGGAGAACGCCCCCTTCAGCACTTGGGCGGCCAAACAGCGTGGCGACAAAAAATCGGAGGAGCTGCTAAAGAAGGCCATTGACTATTTCAACAGCCTTTAAACACCTCGGAGCTTCCGCAAAAATGCTGCGGCATATCAAAATCTGATAAATTGCTCGGCAGAAAGAACAGCGCTGTCATCTCAAAGCTGTCTTTCGGCACCATCAAAACTGACGAATGCGTACCCGAATTATTTCTAAAGCAACAATGCTACTGGCTACTACGCTGCTGTTGGTAGTAGCAACTGTAGCTCAAAAACGCGTAGGTAATCCGCTGTTTTTGCATATGCATGATAAAATGGTGGAAACCGGCAAATGGGAAACCGTGCTGGAGGGTTCCCCCTTTTATAATGCTGAATGGCGACCTGCAGCCATTTTGCTGGTAAATGGTACTTTGGTGAATAATGTGCCGGTGCGGGTAAACCTGCTGGAAAATGAAATTCATTACCTGGATACAGCCGGTAGGGAAATGGTAACCACACAGCCGGTAAAGTCGGTTATATTTTCCGATGAAGCCAATGACACCACTGCTGTATTTATAAACAAGCTGGCACTGGAAAACGCCGATGCTGTGCCCGACGGCTGGATGCAGCTGCTTGCCAAAGGCAAAGCCAGCTTACTGAAACGATTTTTGAAACAGGATATTGAAACAAAAGCCTACAGCTCGGCAACGCCCGAGCGGCGCATTAACACCAGCATCCAATATTTACTGCTGTACCGGGGACATATTGAAAAAGTGCAGAACCTGAGCGACCTCGCCAACCTGCTTCAAAATGCAGCATTCAGCAGTTGGGTAGCCCGGCAAAATGGCCACAAAAAATCGGAGCAGTTGCTAAAAACAGCGATCAATTACTTCAATAATCTGTAGGGTGCGGGCCGACCAAGAACCGTATGCAGGCAACCGCTTGCTTCGCTGGCTTTTGTTACATTTACCCAAACCCGCCTTTGTATGACCAACCGTCGGAGCTTTTTCGAAAAAGCCAGCGCTGCTGGCATAGGTGCCTTCAGCCTGCAAACACTGCTGCAAGAGCTGCACGCCGAAGACCTGCGCCATGCAGCCCGCTTGTTGGATGCCGACCACCCCGACACCGACGCCAGCAACGAAGCCTTCTGGACCATTTTTCAGCAAGGCTATACGGTCAACCCCAACATCATTAACCTGAATAATGGCGGCGTAAGCCCGGCGCCACGCGTAGTACAGGAGGCCCTGCGCCGCTACAACGATTTGGCCAATGAAGGCCCCAGCTATTTCATGTGGCGCATTATGGACCAGGGCCGCGAACCACTGCGTGCCAAACTGGCCAACCTGGCACGCTGCCTGCCCGAGGAAATAGCCATTAACCGCAATGCCACCGAAGCCCTTAATACGGTGATTTTTGGCCTGCCGCTGCAAAAAGGCGATGAGGTCATCGGCACCCTGCAGGACTACCCGAATATGATACAAGCGTGGAAGCAGCGCCAGCTTCGCGACGGTATCGTGTACAAACAGCTCTCCTTCGATTTCCCGATCGAAAACGATGATGTGATCGTACAAAAGTTTGCGGAGGCCATGACGCCCCGTACCAAAGTGGTGCACCTCACACACATCATCAACTGGGTGGGGCAAATACTGCCGGTGCGCAAAATAGCCGACATGGCCCACAGCCGCGGTGCCGAGGTCATCATTGATGCGGCGCATAGCTTCGGCCTGCTCGATCTGGATGTACCTGCCCTGGGCGGCGATTACTTTGGCACCTCCCTGCACAAGTTTCTGAGCGCCCCTATTGGCAGCGGCATGCTTTGGATAAAAAAAGAAAAGATCGAAAAGATTTGGCCGCTGGTATGCAACGACCAGCCCCGCAGCACCGATATCCGAAAGTTTGAAACCCTGGGTACTCGTAGTTTTTGCATTGAGCAGGCCATTGGCGAAGCCATCAATTTTCATGAAGCCATCGGTGCCCGCCGCAAAGAAGATCGCATTCGCTACCTCAAAAACTATTGGGCCGAAAGAGCCTTGCAAATACCGAAAGTAAAACTGCATACTTCGCTGAAAGCAGCTTACTCCTGCGCCATTGCCGGGGTGAGTATAGACGGACTGAAGCCCGAAGAGCTGGAAGTCAGACTATTCAACAAGTTCAAAATACATTCGGTGGCCATCAACTGGGAAAACATACACTGTGTGCGGATAACACCGCATGTATACACCCGCCCGCAAGACCTGGACCGCCTGGTGATGGCGCTGGAGCAAATAGCAGCTGGCAGAGCCTGATGAACTGCAGGCAACACGGCAACTGTTATTTCAGCGACTTTACCCAGTGCAGGAGCCCTTCGTACACTTTGTGCACCAGCTTCTCTCTGAAGTGCTCGTTCAGGATGAGCTGCTCATCTTCTTCATTGCTTAAAAATGCCACTTCTACCAGGCAGCTTGGATAATCGGTAGGCTGTACCAGCTGAAAATTGAAGCTGCCGATATTGCCAAACTCTGGCAGGCCATCTATTTCCAGCAACTCATTCAAAATATGCTGCGTGAGTGGCCTGAAAGCGGTATGCCGGTAATAAGTGCTGGTGCCACGTGCGGTGGGCCGGCTACTGCTATTGAGGTGAAAACTAATGAGCACATCGGGCTGCTGGGGCTGCAGCATCAATAGCCTGTCTTTGTTGTCGATGGCGGTGTCGCTATCGCGGATCATGATGGTTTTGACCCCCTTCTTTTGCAGCAGTCTGTTCAGCGCTTTGGCAAAAAGTAAGGTGTAGTCTTTTTCCAGCACACCACTCTTTACACCACGTGCACCCGTATTGCTGCCGCCATGCCCGGCATCTATTGCCACCGTCAAATCATGCAGGTGTGTATGTGCCGCTTTGCGGGTGATGATGAGTTGCAGCCGTTTGCCCACGTACCCGATGCGATAGCCCAAATGCTGCGCCTGCGCCAGTTGAATGCGTGCCTGCACCACGTCGGATTCAGTTTGCTGCCAGCTCACATCGGCTATACCCGTAGCGCTTTTCAGCTGCGTAATCCAGTTGGTATTGCTCTGTACATCGTACAGTTCCAGCACAATGGTAGCTGGCGAAGTTTCCATCCAGCTGCTGTAGGCCACCTTGCGACTCAGGCCGATACTCACGGTATCGTACTTGCTGGCTGCTGCGGCAGGCTATCGCCCCGCCATTGTACAAACTCTTTCGATAAATAGGCCTGCCGCTGGCGGCTCAGCTGCAAGGTGTAGAGGCCGTTGGCACTATCGGCTACGCGTACCACGATGCCCGTGTCCAGGTAGCCTGCTTTGGCGCTGCCCAACCGATCAGTGCCATTGCTAAATGCCAGCTGTGGCAGCTTACCAGCCACCACGCCTGCCCGCTGTGCCGTAGCAGCTATTGTAGGCAGCAGTGCCACTATCCAAAAAATCTTCCAGCGCTTCATGCGGCAATTTACAGGATGCCGCTTTGCCATTACTGCAGCTTTGCCAGCGCTGCTTCCAGCCGGTCGAACATGGGCGTAATATCGGCCTTGCGGCAAGTGCCCACGCTGAGGCGATACCAGCTGCTGCTGCGGTCGGCACCAAAGGCGTAAAACGGTACAATGGCCAGGCCGGCTTCTTCCAGCAGGTATTGGGTCACCGCTGCCTGATCGGCCAG
>JALOMC010000314.1 GCA_025455665.1 Chitinophagaceae bacterium
TTGGCCGTGGTGGCATGGCTCCTGTTTTTACCCTCGCTTTTACTAGGCTGGGTGCATCCTGGCCATTGGTGGCCTATGGGCATCCTGTCTATTGGCTACATGGGCACCTGGGCCGCAGCTCTGCTGGCGCTGGGCTGGCACTGGCGCAGGGTAGCGCTGCGGCGCCTGCGCTGGGTGGCACTGGCACTGTGGCTGGCTGGTGGCTGGTGGGCCCGCCCGGCTGTGGGCTGGGGTAGCCGGCCCGCCATTACTACCAGCAAGCCGGCCGGCACGCTGCGCCTGGTGCAGTGGAACTGTATGCAGCTGCCCGGCATCGAGCAGTATTTCAATAAACACCTGCCATGGCGCTACGCCATGGTGCAGCACCTGCGCCGCCTGCGCCCCGATGTGCTGTTGCTACAAGACTTTCAAAATTACCAAAGCGATGTGCTCTGGTCCAACATCAGTCTGCTGCGAGATAGTCTTGGCTTTCGCTACATGCACTTTGCCTCTTTTTACCACGAAAAAAAAGCCTACGGCGTGGCCGATGAAGGTGTGGCCATTTTTTCGCGACTGCCGCTGGTAGATACCGGCCGGGTAGCCTACTCGGGCCGCCGGCACAATAGCTACATAGCCTGGGCCGATGTGCTATGGCAAGGCCAACGGCTGCGGCTGGCCAGTACCCACTTCAAAAGCATGAGCCTGCACCAGGAGCCCGCCCCTGGCAATAGTTTCAGTTTTGTGCACTACGAAGACACTGCCATCCTTACCAAAGGCGACAAGCTGCCCAAACTGCGCAAGTTTCAGGCCTACCACGTACAGCAGGCTGCTACGCTGCGGCGCTTTATGGATAGCTGCCAGGTACCACTGGTACTGGGTGCCGATATGAACTCGGTGCCCACCTCGTGGGTGTACCAGCATGTGAGCCCGGGCTGGCAAGATGCATGGCTACAGGCCGGCCGTGGCCTGGGTGGCACCTACAAAAGCAGCCTGCCCCAGCTTCGTATCGATTATTTGTTGCTGCCCCCCCGCCTGCAGCTGCAGCAGTTTTCTATGTTTGAGCTTGATGAATCGGACCACCGCATGCTCATGGCCGATATTCAATGGCGTGAATAAACATTCCGGCGCCGCATGTCTGCCTCTGCTGGCATTTGCGCTTATTTTCACACCCCAGTCATGGCATTTAGTTTCCGCAAATTGAGCAAGCGCTTTTTCGTGAGCAGCAATGTGCTGGCCGCGTTGGTGTTTTTACTGGCTTGCCTGCAGCCCTGGCTCAATCCTGAAACATTTTGGCTCATCAGCTTTTTCAGCTTGCTACTACCCTACCTGGCTATTGTGCTGCTGCTATTCATGGTGTTTTGGCTCATGGCCAAGTGGCGCTACATGGCCATATCGGCCGTGGCACTGCTACTGGGTAGCCGCCAGCTAAGCACCCTGGTAGCCCTGCGAGAAGAAAAGTTTGAGCTGCGCAAAGCAGCTGTACCCGGCTCCCTGCGCCTGCTTACCTGGAACGTACGGGCCATGAAGGGACTGGGTAGTCAGGACAAAGCATCGCTGCGCAAAAATGTAGATGGCATTTATCAACTGATCGACCGGTTTCAGCCCGATGTACTGTGCCTGCAGGAATTTGGCCAGTTTGACAAACCCGACGAAGGCTTTGATCACCTGGCCCGCCTGGCCGATCTGGGCTACCGGCACTATGTGTTTTCCAAAGACTATTCTCGGGTGGCATGGCGCTACAGCAGCGGCGTGGCCATTTTTTCGCGGTGGCCATTGTTTCATAAGCAGCGGGTACAGTTTACCAGCAGCCCCGAAAGTATTTTGCTGGCCGACCTGCAACTGGGGGCCGACACCGTTCGCATCTTTACTTCGCACTTACAATCATTCAAGTTTAGCAACGATGAGTTTGCCGGCCTGGAAGCAGCCAACAACAGCGAGGAGCTGGCCAAAGCATCGTCGGGTATTTTTGGTAAAATGAAAAGAGCCTTTCGCAACCGAGGGGCCCAAAGCAACCAAATAGCGCCGCTGCTGGATAGCTGCGGGCACCCGTTTGTAATAGCCGGCGATCTGAACGATGTACCCGGCAGCTACGCCTACTGGAAGGTACGCGGCGCCGATAGGCAGGATGTGTTTCTGAAAACTGGCAGCGGCATTGGCCGTACTTTCATGAGCCTTGCGCCCACGCTACGCATCGATTATGTGTTTGCCAGCTCACAATGGCAGGTGCTACAAAGCCGCACCATTAGTACCCGCCTGAGCGATCACCTGCCGGTAGTAACCGATCTGCAGCTGAAACCCTGACATTTTTTACCATATTGGCTGGCTACGATAGCAGCTTATTGCCTACTATTGCAAGGCAAATGGCACTTTATATCTACCATACCAGCTGTTGTTGCTGCTGCTGCTGATAGCTGGCTGCTTTATTCGCCGGCTTTGCCATCTTTGCCTCGTCTGTTTCCTTTTTTCCGATCTCTTTCTAATTGTTTTCTGATATGTCTGCTACTGCATCGCAACTGCATGTGTACAATAGCTACACCCGCTCTAAAGAAGCGTTTCAATCGATCACCCCGGGCCACGTAGGCATGTATGTGTGCGGCCCCACCGTCAGCGGCGAAAGCCACCTGGGCCATGCCCGGCCCTACGTTACGTTCGATGTGCTGTACCGCTACCTTACCCACCTGGGCTACAAGGTGAGGTATGTACGCAACGTAACTGATGCCGGCCATTTTGAAGAAGAAGGCCGCCAGGCAGAAGATAAAATTGCCAGTAAAGCCGTGCTGGAAAAACTGGAGCCCATGGAGCTGGTGACCAAGTACACCAACCTGTTTCGCTGGGCCATGAAGCAGTTTAACAATGTAGAACCGAGCATTGAGCCCACTGCCACCGGCCATATTGTGGAGCAAATAGAAATGATCAAAAAGATCATGGCGGAAGGCTACGCCTATGAAGTAAATGGCAGCGTGTATTTTGATGTAAAGAAATACGCCGAAGACTTTAAAGACAGCAACCCTTACGGCAAGCTGAGCGGCCGGGTGCTGGACGATATGCTGGAAACCACCCGTGAGCTGGACGGCCAGGAAGAAAAACGCGACAAGGCCGATTTTGCCCTTTGGAAAAAAGCACCGCCAGAGCACATTATGCGGTGGGCCAGCCCCTGGGGCGAAGGTTTTCCGGGCTGGCACATTGAGTGCTCGGCCATGAGCAGCAAGTACCTCGGCGAAGAGTTCGACATTCACGGCGGCGGCATGGACCTGCAGTTTCCGCACCATGAAAGTGAGATTGCGCAAAGCAGCATTTGCCACCACGGCAAGCTGATGGCCCGCTATTGGCTACACAACAACATGATTACCATCAATGGAAAAAAGATGGGCAAGAGCTACAACAACGTGATCAAGCTGACCGAACTGTTCAGCGGAAATCATCCCTTGCTGGAGCAGGCCTACCATCCCATGACCATT
>JALOMC010000315.1 GCA_025455665.1 Chitinophagaceae bacterium
CCATAGCAGCACTTGGCTACCACTGCTATTGGTTCAGTGCCGAAAAGAAAGGCTACAGCGGCGTAGGCATTGTGAGCAAACAAGCGGCCGACGCTGTAATAGTGGGACAAGGCGTAGCACAAAGCGATGCCGAAGGGCGGGTCATCAGGGCCGATTTTGGCAAGCTCAGCGTGGTCAATGCTTATTTTCCCAGCGGTACCAGTGGCGATGAGCGGCAGGCCTACAAGTATATATGGCTTGATGATTTTTTTGAGCACATTGCGGAGCTCAAAAAGAAGCGCAAGCAATTGGTAATAACCGGCGATTACAACATTGCCCACCGCGACATCGATATTCACGATCCGAAAGGCAACAAAAAATCATCGGGCTTTTTGCCAGAAGAGCGGGCATGGATGGACAAATGGTTTGACAGTGGCCTGACCGACACCCTGCGGCACCTGCACCCCGATCTCACGGGCGCCTACAGCTGGTGGAGCCAGCGCTTTCCGAGTGTACGGCTGCAAAACAAGGGCTGGCGCATCGACTACATTTCAGTGACCGACAATTTGAAAAAGCAAATAGCGGCCGCTACCATTTGGCCCGAAGTAAAGCACAGCGATCATTGCCCGGTGTTTGCGAGGTTGGCAACGTAGATTGGTTGTCAGTTGCTAGGTGTTCGTTGTTAGTTTTGGTTGCGGTAATAAATGAACGTTTGCTTCCAGCAAAAGAATACGTATAAATCCCTTTTTAAATCCGCAGAAATCTGTGTCCCGGGAATGGATGTCTGTTGACAGTTGTTCGTTGGCAGTGTTGGTGACGAGACTCGATCTAGCTTTGCATTCAAAAAATCAGTGCAAATCTCATGATCCGCCAAAATCCGCGTCCCGGGAATGGTTGTCAGTTGACCGTTGTTCGTTGTTAGTTTTGGAATTGATGCTGAAAGCAGTTTCGCCGTCAAAAAGACAGTCCGTGTAAATCCTTTTGAAATCAGCAGCGATCCGTGTCCTACAAATCTGTGTCCATGGAATGGTTGTCAGTTGACCGTTGTCGGGTGTTGGGGTTGGCATCAATGATGAATGAAGTTTCGCGACCAAATCAACATCCGTGTAAATCCAATTTAAATCCGCCAATATCTGTGTCCCCCAAAAAATCTGTATCCCATCCATCATGATTATCTACAACGTAACCACCAAAATAGCCCTGGCACACGAAGAGGACTGGCTACACTGGATGCAGCACGACCATATTCCGGCGGTGCTGGCCACCGGCTGTTTTGCCGAAAGCCGACTGCTGCACTTGTTTGAAAACGACGATGAAGAAGGTGCTACCTACGCCACTCAATACCTGGCCCGCCACCTTGATGACTACCACCGCTACATAGACGAATACAGCGCTGCGCTGCGCCAGCAGGCCCTCACAAAGTGGGGTGCCCATGCCATTTCTTTTCGTACCATTATGCGGCAGCTGGGCAGTTTTGTGGAAAAATGAGCTGCGCCGATATACGCCATTTTGAAAAACAGTGGGGCGCCGAAACCATTGCCAGCATTGCATTGTAGCCGGCTGCCACCCCCGAAAAGCCTGTTGTACAAGGGTTTCCGAAGCATACAAGGATTTTTTTGCCCATTTTGACACCAGGGCTATACCAGCTAAAACCCAATACCAGTAAGCGTTTCAGCCCAAAAAAGTGTTGATAACTCGCCCCATTTGCCAGCAGTACCTGCACCTATATTTGTTTCGGACATTTAAAAACTCATTTTTATGAACAAAGCTGATTTGATTGCCAAGATTGCTGAAGATGCCGGTATTACTAAAACACAGGCTGGCGGCGCCCTCGACTCACTGGTAGAAGCCATCACCAAGACCCTGAAGAAGGGCGACAAGGTGACCCTGGTTGGTTTTGGTACTTTCTCGGTATCGAAGCGTGCTGCCCGTACCGGCCGTAACCCCCAAACTGGCGAAACCATCAAAATCAAAGCGAAGAAAGTGGCCCGCTTCAAGGCTGGTAAAGAACTTTCTGGCAAGCTCTAATCTGCGCCTTTGGCGTGGTAAAAGCAGGACGGGTTTACTGTCCTGCTTTTTTATTTGGGCCCGGTGGGGCTATATTTGCAGCCCTAAATAAAATGCAAACCATGGGAAGAGGTGATAAAAAAACCAGGAAGGGCAAGATCTTCAAAGGTTCGTTCGGCAAGTCGCGGGTAGCTCGTCCTACTCAAAACAAGAAGACGCCGGTGATCCGTAAGTTCGAGTCGTAAGCGCCACGGCCACTAAGCAGGCCTTGCAGCGTTTTTAAGAAATTAAAAAAAGCAACCGCCGCATGCAGTTGCTTTTTTGTTATGTGCCATGGACATTGGTAGCAGCTAGCGGCTCACCAGGGTGCCTACCTGGTCGCCCATTACTACCCGGCGCAGGTTGCCCGGTGTATTCATATCAAATACAATAATCGGCAGGTTGTTTTCCATGCACAGCGTAAAGGCTGTCATGTCCATTACTTTCAGGTTTTTGCCAATGCATTCCTGGTAGCTGATGGTTTCATATTTGGTAGCTGTGGGGTCTTTCTCGGGGTCGGCGGTGTAAATACCGTCTACGCGGGTGCCTTTCAAAATCACTTCGGCTTTTATTTCAATGGCCCGCAGGCTACCTGCGGTATCAGTTGTAAAATAAGGGTTGCCTGTGCCGGCACCAAAGATGACCACCCGGCCTTTTTCGAGGTGGCGCATGGCCCGCCGGCGGATGTAGGGCTCGGCTACGGCTTCCATTTTGATGGCACTTTGCAGGCGGGTAAACACACCTGCTTTTTCCAGAGCACTCTGAATGGCCATGCCATTGATGACAGTGGCCAGCATGCCCATGTAGTCGCCCTGGGCCCGCTCAATGCCGGTATCGGCCTCATTCATGCCGCGGTAAATATTGCCGCCGCCGATTACTACCGCTACTTCTACCCCCAGGCTAGAAATGCTTTTGATGTCTTCAGCGTACTGTGCCAGCACTTTAGGGTCCAATCCAAAAGCGTTGTCGCCCATCAGCGATTCGCCAGACAGTTTCAGCAGCACTCGTTTGTAGCGGGGATTCATGTACGATCAATTTTTGCAGGTTCTATCAAACTGATAAAGCCGCGGCAAATAACCTGAAAAAAAAGCGGATGGCAAAGGCGGGACGTCCTCACTCATCATCCATCCGGAACGTAATGGACTGCCGCATGCGGTAGGCAATCCGCCGGTTGAAGTAGCGGGCAGGTTTCCAGCCCTTGCTTTGTTTTACTACTTGCAAGGCTATCTTATCGAAAGCCGAATGAAACGGCACCGCTACCTCAGCATGTGTCACTGCGCCTGTTTCATCCAACTCAAACTCAATGATTGTCTCAGCCATGTTGCCATTGGCAAACTCAAACCCTTCGGGCCAATACAGCTTGCCTTCCAAATAACGGGCCCAGCCCGCCGGACCACCGG
>JALOMC010000036.1 GCA_025455665.1 Chitinophagaceae bacterium
CTGGCGGCGGCTTTACCGAAGAGTTGTACGATATGTTCCGCTTTGTACCCATGTTGGAGGGCAAAACCGGCGAGGCTCCATCATCTTGAATAGCTGTTCCGTCATTTGACTTTACTTAGCGGCGCTTTTACTTATCTGTACATGTCTACTCCAACGCCATCACTTTCAACTACAGCCCGCCAGGTGCTGGCCGATATAGCTGCCAAAGTATCGCCCTACAGCCAGCAGCCGGTAGACCAGGCCTTTGTGGAGCATGTAAGCAATGTGTACCACGGCATGGAGGCGGCGCACTACGATGAATATGAATCGTCGATAGCGGATGCCGAAGAGGCGTGGCAAAAGGCCTTGCACTTTTTGGCACAACGGCTGCCGCAGCGCATTCGGGTGCTGGATTACGGAGCGGGTACCGGCTTTGCCAGCTTGCAAATGCTGCAGTCGGCCATTGGGCCCCGTATAGCCGAGTTGGTATGTTTCGATCTCAGCCCGGCCATGATAGAGATGTGCCGCGAAAAGATGAAAGCATTTCCGCAGGTACGGTTCACTTTCTACGCCGATGTAGCCGGCCGTGAGGCCTTGCGGCAAGAGGCACCGTTTCATATTGTAGCCACCAATGCAGTGCTGCATCACATGTACGATGTGAATGATTTTTTGAAACAACTGCCTGCCATGGTGCACCCCGATGGGGTTTACATTGCCGGGCACGAGCCTAATCGCCCTTTTTACTACAATGCTGTACTACTAAAAGCCACCCGACAGTTTCAGGTATACAAGCGCCTGCGCCGCCGGCTGTCGCCGGGTTTTTGGCTGCAAAAATTGGGGGCCAAAGCAGTTACGCCGTCGTTTATACAGCGCACCATCGACGCCCTGCTGGCCGATGGCAGCCTGGCAAGACCATTGCCTCATTTTTATGTACAAAAAATGATAGATGTACATGTGCCTTGGGGCCTTGGCCTCGATCAGCCGTGGGGGCAAATTGGGTTTAGCAGCAGCGAAACAGCTACTCAATTGGGAGAGGATTGGAAGGCTGTTTTTACAGCCTCTTATTCGCATATAAAAGATGCAGAAGCCACTCACCACTGGTGGTGGAAGCACCGCATAAGTAAGCTGGCTGACCGATACCCGGCCGATGGGGCTGATGCATTGGTAGTCTTTGGCCGATAAATAAAAAAAGGGCAGCACTTTACGAGCTGCCCTTTTTATGTAGAACCCTATGATAAACTTGCTTATTGCATGTTCATGCCTTCGCTCATGCCCTCCATTTCACCCTTCATGTTTTTGCGCTTAAACAGGCTGGTATCAAACTTGCCAAAACGCCAGTTGAACTGCACCCGAAGTACCTGTGGGTCGCGGCGGCGGTCAAGATTTTGGAAAAAGAAATTACTGCTGGTAACGGCATCATACAAGCGGGTACGGAAAATATCGTTCATGCTCACGGTGATGCTACCCTGATAGCCCTGGCCATTTTTGTTTTTGATGATATCGCGGCGAATGCTGAGGTCCACACCATAGTTGGGATTTACAAAGCCATTGCTGCCTGCTGCCTGGTTGCCACCAAAAAAGCCGCCACCACCAAAACCACGCCCTCCACCGCCTACCGGCAGTACCGTGCGGCTTTGGTAGTCAGCATTCATTTGAATGGTCCATTGGTTGGTTTTGCCCAGGCGCTGCGTCAGTGTTGTTTTTACAAAAAAACTGGTCTGGCTCTGCGTCAGGTTGGGGTCTATGTTTTCGCTATTGATGCTGGCATTGTACAGGTTGAAGTTGGTAGTAGCTTCAAACTTTTTGCTGAACTTGTTATTGCTGGTCAGTTCAAGACCGTAGGACGTAGCACTGTTGGCATTGATCCACGTGTTGAAAATGGCGCTGTCTTTACTGACCGGGTTTTCATCCTTGTATTGAAAGCGGGTGAGTAATCCGGTGGTGTATTTGAAGTAGCCGGAAATCAGCAGCGTATGGTTATTGTTGAACTGCTGGCTGTAGTTGGCCTCAAAGCTATTGGTAAACTCGGGCGACAAGCCGGGGTTGCCCAACTGCAGGTTCAGCGGATCGGTATAGTCGATGAACGGAATGAGCTGAAAAAAGTTGGGCCGGTTGATGCGGCGGGTGTAGTTGAACTGTACATCGCTACGGTCGGTGAGTTTGTAGCTAAGAAATGCGCTGGGGAATAGCGAGATGGGAAAATCTACGTTGAACGCACTGTCTGCTTCTAATAGTTTGCCATCGTAGTTACTGCTTTCTGCCCGCAGCCCCATGTTGTATCCAAGTCTGCCCTCTTTGCCCAGCTTGCCGGTAAAGGTGGTATACGCGGCATACACCCGGTCGGTAAACTCGTAGTTGGCACTAATACGGGGCACCAGTTCAAACTGGTTGTTCGCGTAGTTGAAAACGAAGTTGTCGTTGTTGGAAGTGAACGTGCGGATTTGTGCCCGCAGACCGGATTCAAACTTGATGCCTTTTCCAATACGGTTGGTGTAGTCTGTTTGCCCCACCAAAAAATCGCTACTGGTACCCCCTTCGGTTATCTGGCGGATCGGGTTGGCTTTCGGGTTGTTGTTCACATCAAACATTTGGTTATCAAAGTTGGATGTGCCAAAGCTTTTACTGCCATTATAGTTCACATCGGCTGTCCACTCATGGCCGGGCTTGGCAAACAGGTGTTTGAAGCTGACACTGCTGCCTAAGTTGCGGAAGTCGCGGTCCGACACGGTTTCGCGGATACCCCGCTCGGTTTTTACGGGGTTGTAAAAGGTGTCGTACCGCATGGTGTTGGTTTCGTCGTTGCTAAAGCTGCCCCGCACAAAGTTGAAGGCGAACGTAAGCGTATTCCGATTGTCGATAAAGTAGTCAAGACCGGTGCGACCAAAGGCGAAAAATCCATTCGATACGTTGTCAATGTTTTGAGCGATAACGGATGCCGGTCGGGCACTATTGGCAAAATAATCTGTACGGATATCGCTCCAGCTCAGGCTTTTTCGGGTGCTGAAGTTGCCGCTGGCAAATATGTTCAGCTTGTTTTGCCGCAGGTTAATATCGCCACCCACATTGGGCCTGAAGCGGCTATCGATGCCGGCCCTTACCGAGCCATTGTAGCCTATTCTTTTGGTTTTCTTCAGCACCACGTTCAGAATAGCTGCGGTGCCGCCCGAGGCATCGTACTTGGCCGAGGGGTTGGTAATCAGCTCCACACTTTGAATATCATCGGCTGGTATCTGCTCCAGCGTCAGGGTGGTGGGCCTGCCGTCTACAAAAATGGTAGGCGAGGTGTTGCGAACGCTTACATTGCCGTCCACATCCACATTTACAGTCGGTATTTGCCGCATAATGTCGATGGCAGTAGAACCGGATGCGGCCAGGCTTTTATCGACATTGAAGATTTTACGGTCGATGCCCATTTGCATAATGGGCCGATTGCCGGTGACGGTGACGTTTTCCAGCATTTTGGCATCGGGTTGCAGCTTAAAGTTGCCAAGGTCTTTATCCGCCAGCGAAGCCATTTGGCTCATATCTCCCCCAAAGGCTTTGCGCATAATTTCCATGAAATTGGGAGCAGCCGGGGCGGCAGCTTTTCCTTTGCTGGTATCGGGCTTGCTTTGCTGGCCCATGCTGGCAAATGCTTGCATGAGCTTTTGTTGCAATTCCGGCGTCAGAAAAGATACTTTGACTTCGAAAGGCTTGTAACCGATGGCCGACACGCGGATGCGGTAATCGCCCATCATTGGAATGTTTTCCAATGAAAAATCGCCATTGGCCGGTGTCAACATGCCGTTGATGACCGTGTCTTTGCGAACGCGTTTGGCCATGTCGAACTTGCTGCTCACCAGTTGTATGGAGGCTGCTTCAATGGGTCGGTTGGTGCTGCTGTCTACCACTTTGCCGTACATGCGGCCGGTTTGCGAAGCGCCCATGCCGGCTCCACCGGGGCGGCCGGCGCCAAAAGGTTGTGCCAGCACGCTGGCGCACAAAAGCAGGCAAAGAGAAAGGAGAGTGCTGATTTTCATTTGATTACGTGTAGTTCTGGATTGACCGGGGAGGAGGGCTCCCGAGAGGCGGCGCAAAATTGTCATGGTTTTGTCATGCCGACAAAACATTCATTGACAATTCTGTGACAGAAAGGTTTGACGGCCCCCGGCGCAAATACCACCGACCCGCTTGTTAAGAAATGGATAAATGGCTATTAGGCCGTAAAGAAGGTAAGTGCTACCTGTACCAGGCCAATCAGAAAGCCCAGCACTGCCCCCACCAGTTCTACAAACCGAAACTCTCTCGACATAATCTGAAAAAGGATAGATTCTAATTTGTCGGTAGAAAAGGCAGCCACTTTGGCGGTCACAATCTTTTCCAGGTCCAGTTTTTCTTTGAGTTGGCCGGCATATTGCTGCATCAGCGTTGGAAAAAGGCTGTTCAATTCTTCCATGAAAACGCCCTTTAATTTTTGAACAGTTTTGTCGCCTATGAACATGCTGAGCATGGGCATTTCGGCACCCAGCTTTTCACGTAAAAAGCGGTCTACATGTTGCTCCACCACGGGTTGTAGGTTTTTCAGGTTGTCGCTGCTGCTGATGGTAGCGGCTATCTCGTCGAATGAGAGTAGCTCTTCGCTTACCAATTTGCCCAGCTTTTGCGCAAACTGCTGCTGCCGTTTGGGAAAAATGCCCTGGATGGTGAAGCCCAGTACCCGCACTGGCAGCCGGGGATGAAACAGCATTTT
Source organism: Chitinophagaceae bacterium (assembly GCA_025455665.1). Classification (GTDB taxonomy): domain Bacteria; phylum Bacteroidota; class Bacteroidia; order Chitinophagales; family Chitinophagaceae; genus Phnomibacter. The sequence goes on from JALOMC010000036.1 coordinate 4,709, forward strand.
AATGGCAATCAGGTTGGTAACCCATCCGATAAAGGCCGAAATGAGGGGCAGTGTCCAAATCAGGTAACTCATGATGCTGCAAAGTAGGGGATACAAAAACTCCCGCCGGGGCGGGAGCCATGCTAAAATAAAAGTGGGAGAATGAGGGGATTCGAACCCCCGGCCTTCAGAGCCACAATCTGACGCTCTAACCTACTGAGCTACAATCTCCGTTTTTTTGGGAGCGCAAAAATAGGGAAATACCATTTTCGAACAAGAGCCGGAGCTGAAAAAAGGCTGTGCTGCCACCGGCGCAGCCACACATTGTTAATTTCAACCAGTGGCCTTAACCGATGTTTTTTTATCAGTACGTTTGAAACTCATGCGGAAAATCGGACAAATTATGATGAGTAAAAAAGTGAGGCCCTTTTTGGTGGCGGCTATTCTGCTGCTGGTGTTGGTGGTAGCCAAAAGTTGGGGCAAGCGCCACAGCGAGCCAGCCGGGCGGTATGAAAAAATCCTGACCATTGTGGCCGAACTGTTGGAAGAACTGCACGTGAACCCCAAAGAGCTGAACGACGAGTTTTCGAAGCAGGTGTTCAAAACCTTTTTGAATGATGTGGACCCTGACAAGACCATTTTGCTGCAAGCCGACATTACTGAACTGAAGCGCTTTGAAACGAACATTGATAACGAACTGAGGACAGGCCGCATGGAACTGGTGCCTGCGCTGGATGCCATTTTTGCTAAAAGGCTGGCTGAGTCGCAGTTGGTATACCGCCGCCTGCTTAGCAAGCCATTCGATTTTACTGTAAAAGAAACCGCCGATCTGGATGGCAGCAAGCAACCCTTTGCCAACAGTGCCGCCCAACTGGAGGAAAACTGGCGCAAGCGGCTGAAGTACATGGTGCTGGAGCGCTATGCCGACGCCCTTGAGATGCGGGAAAAGAATGCCGGCACGAAAGATTTTGTGGTAAAAGCAGATAGCACACTGGAGCGGGAAGCCCGAGAGCGGGTGCTGAAAATTTGGGACCGCACTTTTGATCGGCTCAAGAATAAGTTTACGCTGGACGAGAAGTTCAACCTGTACATTAATACGGTGGCCGAAACCATGGACCCGCACACACAGTTTTTTCCGCCGGTGGAAAAGCGAGCCTTTGATGAGGCGATGAGTGGCGAGTTTTTTGGTATTGGCGCCCAACTGAGCGAACAGGATGGTGCTATCAAAATAGTGAGCCTGGTAACCGGTAGCCCGGCCTGGAAAAGCGGCGAAATACAGGTAGGCGATGTGATATTGAAAGTAGCACAGGGCGCTGGCGACCCGGTAGATGTAGCCGGGTTTGAAACACAGGACGCGGTGAAGCTGATTCGTGGCCAAAAGGGTACCGAAGTACGCCTGACCATGAAGAAAGGCGATGGCTCCATCAAAGTGGTCAGCTTGATCCGCGAAAAAATAGTACAAGAGGAAACCTATGCCCGCAGCGCCATTGTAAAATCGGAGACCGGAAAAATTGGCTACATCTTCTTACCCGAGTTTTATGCCAATTTCGAAGATCCGAATGGTGCCCGTAGTGCCCGTGATGTGGCCAATGAAGTGAAGAAGCTGAAAGAAGAAAAGGTAGACGGCATTGTGATGGACCTGCGCTTCAACGGTGGCGGCTCGCTACAGGATGTCATACAAATGGTGGGCCTGTTTATAGAAGACGGTCCAGTAGTACAGGTGAAGGGCCGCGACGGCGATGCCAGCGTGTACCGCGACCGCGACAAGGGGGTGCTGTACGACGGCCCGCTGGTGGTGATGATTAATGAGTACAGCGCTTCAGCTTCGGAAATTTTTGCGGCAGCTATTCAAGACTATAAGCGGGGCCTGATAGTAGGCACCCAAAGCTTTGGCAAGGGTACAGTACAGCGCAATATAGGGCTGGACCGCAACAGCGGCTTTATGATGCCGGTGAGTGAACTGGGTAGTCTGAAGCTGACCTTGCAAAAGTTTTACCGTATCAATGGCGGCTCTACCCAACTCAACGGGGTGAAGCCTGATATTGAGCTGCCGGATATGTATGAGTTCACCCGCAGCCGGGAGAAGGATTCGCCCAATGCCCTAGGGTACGATGAAATACAGAAAGCCAGCTACCTGAACTGGCCAGCCAGCACCGACATAGCACAGGTGCAAACCAGCTACCAACCCAAAGTAGCTGCCAATGAAGCCTTTCGCCTGATACGCACCAATGCAGAGTGGCTCAGCAAGGTAAACAACCGGGTAGTGAATCTTTATTTGCCTGATTATCAAGCGTTGCAAAAGCGAATTCGTACCACAGTGGAGCAAAATGAAAAACTGCAAAGCCTGGAAAATCCGATGGATATCAGCTTTATGGTGGCCGACCAGCAGCGTATAGATAAAATGGATAAAGACAAGGGCGAACGCTTTATGAACTGGTTGAAAAATCTGAAAAAGGACCGTTACCTGTTTGAGACAACCCGGATCATGGAAGAAGTTATCAGCAAGGGTAAAACAGCCGGGCGTTAGTATTTTCGCCCAATTTATCCACCAACAAAGGCCACCTGAAAGGGTGGCCTTTGTTATTCAGTCACAACAGGTTGCGTGCATTTTGTTCGGAACGTTTAATGGCTACATTTGCACACTTCGCTTAACGCCAACTAATGAACCAAACCTTATTCAAAGTAAATGCCCGGGGAACCCTTGTGCTGATGCTGGCCATACTGGCTTTGGCCAGTTGCTCGCCGGCGCGGTATAATGTAATGACACAGTACCTTGATTCGACCAAAACGATCAATGTGCCCCAGTATCCTTTCAAGACGGGTGAACTGCTCATCAGGAAAAATGACCTGGTGCGTGTGCGGTTTGCCGGCCTCAATAAGGCAACGGTAGAGCAGTTGAATGCATATACCAGCGTGGCGGCTGAAACCACCGTACAGTCTACCGAGGGCAAGGACATTACAGGCCAGCTGGTAGATCCTGAGGGTTTACTGACTTTTCCATTGATTGGCAAGGTGAAAGCAGAAGGGCTCAGTCGTTCGCAACTAAGAGAAAAGCTGCAGGAGTTGATCACCCCGTTTCTGAAAGACCCGCTGGTATACGTTGATCTTCCAAAACGAGGGGTTACCCTGTTTGGGGAAGTAAAAAACCCGGCTACCATTGTGATGCCGAAAGATCAACCGAACCTTTTTGAAGTGCTGGCGCAGGTAGGCTTTACCACCGAGTTTGCCGATTTGGAACGGATGAAAGTATATCGGGAGTTTGCCGATGGTAGCCGGATGGTGGGGCACCTGAATATGAACGATACTTCTTTTTTTAGCTCGCCCTTCTTTTATCCGCAACCCGACGACGTTATTTACGTACCGGCTAACAGTGAAAAGCGAGTGAGAAATGTAGGCACCACTGCCACGTTATTTGCAACTATTTTGATTGCACTTACAACATTGGTGATTAATCTGGTGCGCTAATAAATTTTTAATTACAGATGGAGAACGCACAGCAGGGCGCTACGCGGGAACGAATAAGTTTAGGGCCACAGGCCGGCACCGGAAAACTGGATGTACTAAAGCTGGCTTCCAAGGCTGTATCTAAGCTGCCATGGTACGTGTTGGCAGTAATATTCAGCATCCTGTTTGCACAGGTTTACCTGGAGTTTTCTACTCCTATTTACCTGTCAAATTCTTTGGTAATGATACGCGACCGCCGGGTGGGTGCTGATGAGCAGCAGATATTGAGCTCGTTAGACATACGGCCGAATGATCGGAGTATCGAAAATGAAATGGATGTACTGAAGTCGTACACTCTTATGCATCGGGTGATCGACTCACTTGATTTGGATTTGCAATTCTTTATTGAGGGCAGAATCCGTAAGCTAATGCTGTATGGCGACAAGAGTCCATTTATTGTTGATTATTTTCTGCCCGGTAAGCACGAAGAAGACGCAGTTTTCTTTGGCGAAACCCGTATTGAAATGACAGCAAACGGTGGGTATCGGTTGTCAAACTACGAGGGGAAGTGGGAACAGTTTCGGTTCGGTGATACTGTTTCGTTTGGGGGGCATAAAATTTCGCTGCGTCGCAGTCCGCTGTTCAAGAGTAACCCTACCACTACCATGTACTTGGCCATATTCGACAGGGCCGGCGTGACAGAAGAGTTCCGCTCGAAGCTTGATGTGGGACAAACCCGTGAGTTTGGCGGTGTGCTCGAATTATCGATGACCGATATTGTGCCGGAGCGTTCCATTGATGTGCTGAATGTGCTGGTAGCCAAGTACATTCAGGCTGGCCTTGATGACAAGAATATTCAGGGTCGGAACTCGATTAAGTTTTTGAACGAGCGTTTGGCCAGCTTGAACAAAGAGCTGAGTGAAGCAAAGGGTTTGATAGCAGATTTTCGGTCAAGAAATCTCATTTCCAGCGACCCGACAGACAATATGAAAGCCTTGATTGAGCGGTCGAACAACTTGCTCGAAACGGAGGCGCTGGCAGCTACTGAGTTGGAGGTGGTAAATGGTATCTACAACTATTTGACTAACAACCGGAATACGTTTGAATTGGTTCCTTCGTCTGTAGGTGTGGATGATCCTTCGCTCAACAACCTGGTGAATAATCACAATGATTTGATTATAGCCCGCAAAAACAAGCTGGAAATAGCGACGCCGGCTGATCCGGAGGTGCGCAGTTTGGAGGCGAGTATTGAGGCATCTCGCCGTGCATTGATTTCCAACGTAGAAAACCTGAAGGCTTCTATCAAAACCCGGTTGAGCGAAGCCCAGCGTCGTGTTTCGGGCAACGATTTCAGTGCCTCGCAACTACCTCAAAAGGAGCTGGCCCTGCTAGAGATGGCAAAGGAGGCAAAAATCAAAGATGAGATTGCCACTTTCCTGCTGAAAAAGAAAGAGGAAGTGGAGTTGGATATAGCTTCAAACACCAGTGATGCACGTGTGTTGGATTCGGCTATGAACCAAGGCCGGGTGAAGCCCATCAAATCGCAAATTATCTTGTTTTCTATTTTGATGGCGTTGCTGGTTCCCACCGTTATTCTCATCATTATCGAAATATTCAACAACACAATAGGTGATCGTTCGGAAATTGAGCAGACCACACAGGCGCCCATTATCGGGGAGATTATTTATCGTCAAAGTGATGATCCTTTGGTAGTGACTGCGAAAAGCAGGTCAGCCATAGCCGAGCAATTCAGGCTGGTGCGAACCAACCTTCGTTACATCTCGGTCGATTCGCCTATTAAATGTGTGACCGTCACTTCTTTCATGAGTGGTGAAGGCAAGTCATTCTTTTCCATTAACCTGGCAGCAGCGGTTTCATTAGTAAAAGAAAAAGTGCTGCTTATTGAGTTGGACCTTCGCAAGCCCCGGGTGAGCCGTTATCTCGGCTTCGATAATCGGTCGGGATTAAGCAACTTTCTGATCGGGGCCGATAATGATCTCAGCAAGAGCATAGTATCGGTGCCGGGTTACAACAACTTCGATTTACTGCCCAGCGGGCCCACGCCCCCCAACCCCTCTGAACTTATATTGAGTAAGCGGATGGAAGAGGCGATGGCTCAGCTCCTTACCAAGTATGATTTCATCATCATGGATACCTCACCCATTGGGTTGGTAACGGATGCTTTGTTGCTTGATAAGTTCGCTGACTTCACCTTCTTCATCATTCGCCACAAGTTCACTTTCAAGTCCACCTTGCATTATATCGAGAAGGTGTATTCCGAAGAGAAGTTTAAGAACATGGGCATTGTGGTAAATGGTATTCGGACCGGTGCCGGTGAAAATTATGGCTACGGCTATGGTTATGGGTACGGCTATGGCTATGGTTACGGCTACGGATATTACGGCGATCCGAAAAAGAGTGCGGGCTACTATGTAGACGATCGGAAGAAAAAGGGTTGGTTCGATAGAATACTCTCATTCCTGGGTTTCTGATCGGATTACCAAGACGGCTGCTTTAATGGCGCATTCATGCGCTTTGCCGAAATTTGAAGCGTATGGGCCAATCTGCATCTAAGTCTTCTTTGCAGGTATTATCAGGTACAGTAGCCGGCAAGGTGCTGAACATGGTGGTCCTTTTTCTGGTCACGCCCATTTTGGGGCCAGAAGGTTTTGGCCAGTTGCTGATTGTGGGCATCATCTTCGGATTTTTTGGTACTGTAGTCGATATCGGGTTCGAGAACTACTACATCATGAAGGTAAAGTTGAGCGGCCCCGATATCACGCCGGCTCACGAAGTGAAAGAGGTGGAAGATGTGGTGTTTAACCTTCGGCTTTATTCAAATATTTTTTTGTTCCTGGTACAGCAGTTGATTGCTTCTTTTGGCAAAGGCTGGCTTTTCGAAGCTCCGGTTGACACCTATCTGCGGATTCTGTCTTTAAATTACCTGATCGCCATCGGCGGAAAGATCAACGAAGTTCGGCTTCGAAAGCGGATGAACTTTAAGCCTGTGGCAGTGGCAAAAGTGGGTTCTGATGCGTTCGGTTCGTTGATCAAGGTAGCACTGATATACAGCGGCTTGGGGATTGTAGGTTGGGCTATTGGCCTCGTTGCTGCCAATCTGGTCTATGCATTCATGTTGTTTCGGGCGGGTAATTACCAACCTGCGCTGGTGGGGCTACCAAAAAAATGGCGATCTGAAATCATCTGGTATGCCAAGCATTCGTGGTTGAGCGGCGTCGGTATCTACTTTCATTCTCAAGTCAGTAATATCATTCTCAATAAGTTTTATCCGCTACGGCAAGCAGGCTTCATGCAGTTCTCCCACTCTTACACCATGGAAATACAGTCGGGCCTGTTATCAAGCCAACTGCACGTATTGTTGCCGTACATCGCCAATTTTCAACATGATAAGCCTCGCATACGTGCAGGCTTGCAACAGTACATTTCATTGGGGTTATTCGTATTTGGCTTTCCTGCCATCTTTGGGATGGTCTATAGCGAGGAGGTAGTCAGTATTTTATTTGGCGAAAAATGGTTGGAAGCACATGCTATTCTGGCCATGTATTGCGCCTATATCCTTATACGTATACTTTTCTCTCCGGCACTGGGTATCCTTACATCTTTGGGCAAGATGAAAGAAAGCTCAATGGTGGCTTTTTTTAGTTTGACTATGTTGGGTGGAACTATGCTGGCAGTGGCCCTGTCAGGCGGTAGCATTTATCATTATGCACTGGCTTACGTGCTGGTCAATTTGTTTACCGAAGCGGTGAAAGCATCCGTAGGGCTTAAGTTTTTGAAGCTGTCGTTGCTACGTGTAGTGAAGGATGCAGAAATGTCAATTGCTGCGTTATTGGCTTCGTTCGGCTTTCAATTGGTATTAAAAGATTGGTTGACTATGGATGGATGGGCTGACTTGTTGCTATGTATATTGGTGAACGCTGCTTTTTTCCTTTCTGTTCAATTTATATTGAACAGAGCTGTTTATAACGCAATGCTCAATAAGCTGAGTTTACTGACAGCCAGGTTGTTGCCATCCAACAGAGGTGATTAATCTGACGAATTTGCACCATGCAAGTCATCATGTACCACTATATAAAACCGCAGCTGCCGGCCTTGGGCGAGGAGCCATGGTTTTTGCCATTGGTACTATTTGAGCAACAGTTAGATTGGTTTCAGGCAAACGGACGCATTCTGCATCCGCGGCAGCTATGGGAGCCCGGCTTTGTGCCGGCTGCCAGTGACTTTCTGCTCACCTTCGATGATGGACTTTCCGATCATTACGAGTGTACTCAGCCGCAGGCTGGGAAGTCGTGCTTTCGAAAAGGCCATTAGCAGGCACTTGACATCCGCGGCTTTTCGGCCCGAGTTTATCGGGCGTTTCCGCGATGTGGCCTATCAGGGTCTCGACCAGGACGCGTCTTTGTCTGGTATCAAGTCACAACTCAATTTTTATTTGGAACCTGCCGATCAGGATGCCGTGCTGGCAGCAGTGATGAAAGAGGCAGATATCAACGAGGCCGAGTTAGCTGGCACATATTACATTTCGAAGCAGCAAGCTGCTGAAATGCAAGCAGCCGGCATGTGTTTTGGAGGTCATGGCTATTCACATTATGTACTGTCAAACCTGTCTGCGGCGGAACAAGCATCTGAGGTGCAAGATTGCATGCAGTGGCTATACCGATGGCTGCCGGAGAGCCCGGTAAATGCATTTTGTTTTCCGTATGGTTATCAACAGTCGTATAACAGGGATACAGCCGCAGCGCTGGCAAAAGCGGGCATAGAAGTTGGTTTTTGTGTCGAAAACAGGGCAGTGGCTGGCATTGATTGGCAAGAAGGACGCTGGCACTTGCCTCGGCTCGATTGTAATCGGTTTATTTTTAACGCATGAGCTTTTCGGTACGATATGCCAGCTTTTCCGATCATGCGGCGCTGTGTGAACTGTACCGAACTTATTACCCTTTCAATCATCCGCTTTTCTACCCCGCATTTTGGCAATGGCAGTTTGGACCTGCCATCGGCGGCCGCTGTATCATAGCTTTAGATAGCGAGGGTAAAGTAGCCGGCCACTTAGGTGCAGTGCCGGGTGGCGGGCTGGTGTGGCTCATTAATATTTTGGTGAGGCGAACGGGCGATATGCCGGGCCTCATTGGCAGCATGTTCCATCTTGCCCGCACACAAGGGCCGCTGGCAGTAGCACTGGCTAATGATGCCGGTGCCCGGCTCTTGCAAAAGCGAGGCTGGCACCGACAGCCCAATTTGCGCCGCTTACTGTGGATATCGCCGGCAGTGCAGCATCTGCCTGTGGCGGCAGTGTTGGCGCCGGTTGCATTGCCCAAAGGGTTGACTCGTCCAGCCTCGGGCTTTTACGAACAGCCGCTGCTGGATAGTGCAGTATTGCCGGGGGGCGACGAATGCTTGCTGCAAGCTGCCGTTGGCGGGCTTCGGCTGGTGAGTTTTGATGAGGTGGAGCAATCGTTAGCATGGGCGCAAGCAAATGGCTGGCGCTGGGCCGATGCGGTGGTAAGTACCCCCGAAGATGAGCAGTGGCTGCTGGCGCATGGCTTTCAGCACCGGCCCGATTTTCCCTGGTTTGTCAATCCGCCCGATTTTAGCCGAACCGTGGAACTCAATCTTTTTACCGAGGAGCTGTTGCCAGCCGGCTTTCGCTTTTCACGATTGTATGCCGATATGAGCCGCATTGGTCTGCTGCCAGCCGATGTACTGCCATTATAGTGCTTGCTGCTGTTGGCTATGCCACCAGTCGGCCCATAGCTGCGCTACATAATCTTCCGTCGCTTTCATTGATTCGTATGTGGCGCCGGCAATGTGTGGCGTAATGATTACACGGTTGGAAACACGGGCGGCCTGCACCAATGGACTGTTTTCCCAG
>JALOMC010000316.1 GCA_025455665.1 Chitinophagaceae bacterium
GCCGCCCATGGCCAATCGGCCGGCCATCGCCAGGGCCTGTCAGTGGCCTTTAGCATTTCGCCCGATTACAACTACCGAACGCTTGGGTACACCAGTGGTAACAGTGCCGCGGCTACCACGGTAGCCAGTCGCAATGCAACCGAAGTGCACCGGGCGGGCTACACCGCCGCTGTGTTGTTGCGTTTTCATTGGCACCGACAGCTCACGCTGGAGGCCGGCCTGCATTATGCTCTCAAAGGCTATCGTAACCCGGATGCCAACCTTATTTTTCAGCAGCCCGACCCCACAGCACCCTTGCGGGCCCGCATGAGCTATGCCTACCGCTACCTAGGTGTGCCGGTGCGCCTGCAGTATGCAGTGGGCAGCCGCAAAATCCGGCTGCTGCTGGCCGCCGGTGTGCAAGCCAATTGGCTGCTACAACAGCGCCAAACCATTACCCTCAGCTACGCCAATGGCCAACAGGAGGAGCGCCGCCAATCGGCCACCGGCAGCTTTAACCGGCTGGAGCTGGCGCCCATGGTGAGCATAGGCGCCGATGCCAAACTAAGCGACCGATGGCGCCTGGCCGTGGAGCCCTGTTTTCGGTATGGCCTTACCAATACCCGCACGGCGCCGGTGCAGGAAAAGCTGTGGAGTGCCGGGGTGGCCGTAGAGCGGGTTGTGCCACGCAGCACAGGCCTGTCAGCCAGCGCAGCTGTGGCCTGCATGTGTGCGCACACAGCTACTGTTAACCGGTTTGAACATCGCTACTTGCCTGGTGGTCGGCAGCGGATAACCGACCTTTTTTCTACTCCGTCATTTCCAGTTCTATGCGCCAATCGCCTTTGGCATTGGCCGGTACAAAAGCGGCAGCCTTTTGGCCGTTTACCCGGCACGATTTGGCCGGTACTGAAGCCCACTCAGGCGCAACTGCGGGTAGGCTGTTGGTACCAGGGGTTGAATATGAATACCCGCTTCGGAAAAATGCAAGCCGAATAATCCAAACAGTACCATGCGCAAGAAGCCGGTGGCTGCCCAGGTTTGTCGTTCACAGCTCTTCCAGGCCCTTACTTTCCCTTTCTCAAATCCATCTTCCTGCAGCCCGCCATCGGGTAGCCCGGTGCGGGGGTGGTACAGCTCTCTGAATTGCGCATCGCGGTAAGCGTGGCGGCTAAGTGCCGCCAGCTCGTGCCAAAACCGATCAGGCCGCCGGTGCTGTGCAGCAGCCTCTGCCCAAAAGCCCTGTACGTGGGGCCATACGCTGCCGCTGTGGCGGCCTACCTGCTGCCCATCGGGCCCCAGGTAGCGGCCAAATGATGGGTATACACAAGGGATGCCGGCGGGTTCGCTTACTGCGTGGTTGAGTACCGCTTGCACCTGGGCCGGCGTGGCAATACCAAACAGCAATGCAAACGAAAGGCCCAGCCCTTCCTGTGCATCGCATGCCTTCCATGGATCGATGTAATAGCGATAGCGCTGCTGCCCCTCATCCCAAAAGTGCCGGTTGATAGCGGCAGTCAGGCGTTGCTGCTTTTGCCTATAGCTGCTGCTGACCGGTAAGTGCAGGGCCTGCTGCATGCGCTGCAGCACCTGGTACACTTGCACATACATACAGTTGGTAGAAAGGACCATCATGGGCAAGCCCCAGCCGGTGGCGGCCCGTTTTTCGGGGTTCGCTTCCGGCCACTTGTCAATATTGCTCAGCCAGGCGCCGCCCTCGTACTCGCCGGTGTGTAGGTAGTCATCGTCGTAGGCGGCTATACCATCGCCATACACAGCAGCTCCTCTGAACAGCCCCATGGTTTCATCAAACTCGTCCTGCTCCAACTGCCGGAGTGTATTGGCTGCAGCCTTGTAAGCGGTCCTGAGAAAAGCACGGTCGCCTTGAAACAGATAATACTGCCAGGCTCCCAATGTCCAGATCATTTTGTCCCAATACTGCCCGCCAATGATGCTGTCTTTTTTGGCATTGGTAGTCAGTACTTCCAGCAAGGTGTTTTTGCTCACCTGCGGGTAAAGCAACCCGGCCCCCGACCATACATTGATGGCCGCATCACGGGTCCAGGCGCCGGTATAGTCAAAGCCGGCAAACAACAAAGGACGCTCCTGCCCGGGCAAGGCCTGATGCCGCATGCGGATGTTGCTGGCTATATCGCCCAGCGCCAGGTGAAACACCGCACTCAGTGTATCCAGTTCCACATCGTTGCTCTTGAGCAGCGGCAGGCCATTGGTTTGGTAGGCGGGCACTTGCGCACCGGCCGGTATACCCGCCAGCAGCAGCCAGCCAGCCATTATTTTGCTTATAAGCTTCATGCTGCTAAGTTAGCACCCTGGCCAATATGGCGCACCATGGTTCCGCCGCCAGCAGTGACTTACAAAAGTATGCCCCCACACTTGAAAGAGCAGTTGTATTGACCGCTGAACTGTTTGTGGGCCACCGCCCACCATTTGTATATGGTTTGAGCATAAAAGGAAAAGTTGCTTTCAGTTTCGGATTTGCTTTTTTGGCCTTGGTATTGGGCATGGCGGTGTTGCGGGTATTTGATTTCCAGGTGTTTACCTAAAATGTTGAATTTGCAAGGTGTTGTATGATTAATTAGCTGATGGTTTGAAGAAATATCGGAAGCAGATGGTAATGACTTTATGCATAATTGACCGGCAACCAATCAAAATTGCCTTAATTTATGTTTCAGCAAATTCGTCGATTTCGCCAGACCTTATAGCATATTTCGAAAAGCCATATTCTTTAATTAAGAATGAATTTAGTGCAGAGGCTTTGTAAAACACAGAAAGTTTTGAAAATATGGTAATCAAGAAAATTGTCATAAATATTGGATTAATTCTCATTTGGGTTAAAATGAATATTAGTGTAAAAAACCATTTTTAAAATGGTTATTCTTGTAGAAAGGCTTGAAGAAATTATTTAAAGGGATTTGATTCAATTTCCCATCAGTGAAGTGTAATTTATCATTTTCGCATTAGCATAAAGCCAAACTTCCGAAAAAAAATCAATTCAACATATTAAGCTTTAAAGGGGCCTTATGAAGCGCAATAAGGCAATGAAAGTTAACCCATAATTTTATAAGGCAGCAATTTTTTGCGCAACAACCGTGGGGTGTACCTCTGCAATTTTGCGCATTCCGACTCTGCAAGGCCACAAGCCGCCTTCATAACCGCCCCCGTCAACAGCTTTTACCCCAACCTGCCCGGGCTGTACAATGTGTGCGGCAATGTAGCCGAAATGCTGCACGAAAAAGGGCAGGCTGCCGGGGGTAGTTATTTAAGCAGCAGCTACGATGTACGCATCGAAAGCCTAAAAACTTACAATGAAGCGGCATCCGATATTGGATTTAGGGTAATAATGGTTACAATTGCAGCAGAAATGGCCGGGGCAGGGCCACACTAATGCAATAACACCAATATAATGACTACTTCACCGCCTGAACTGATACTGGAAACCAACGACTTATCATTTGCCTTTCGCAAAGATCAGCCCATACTGTCGGCTATACGCATAGGGGTGCCTAAGGGCAGTATATATGGCTTTTTGGGCCCCAATGGTGCCGGCAAAACCACCACTATGCGGCTGCTTACCGGGCTATTGCCGCAGCAGGGTAGCCATATACGCTTTTTTGGGCAGCCCCTCGAGGGGCAATTGCCGGCCTTGTTTCACCGTATAGGTTCGCTTATTGAAACCCCCTCGCTGTACCTGCACCTGAGTGGCCTCGATAACCTGCGCCTTGTGGCACGAATGCGTGGCCTTTCGGAAAAAATGGCTGGCCCCGCACTGCAGTGGGTGGGCCTGCAAAATGCGGCACGCAGGCGAGCAAGGCAGTACTCACTTGGCATGAAGCAACGCCTTGCTATTGCTATGGCCCTGCTGAGCGAGCCCGAACTGCTGATGCTGGATGAGCCGGTAAACGGCCTCGACCCTGCCGGTATGGTGGAAATTCGCGAATTGCTTAAAGAACTGAATTACCAAAAGGGCATTACCATTTTTATAAGCAGCCACCTGCTGCACGAGGTGGAAAAAATGTGTAGCCATATAGGCATTATACACCGGGGCCAAATGCGCTTTGAAGGCCCAATAGAACAGCTTGCCGCACAAGCCCATGCCGCCAAGCGCCTTACTATTACCTTGCCGCAGGCTGCCCAA
>JALOMC010000317.1 GCA_025455665.1 Chitinophagaceae bacterium
ATGCAGCAGCCCTCGTATGGCTTTGGCTGGGGTATCGAAAGCATGAATGGCAAGTTTGCCGTAAAAGGCGTGCAGAAAGAAGCGGGGGGCTATGGCAAAGGCCTGAAAGAAGATTTCCGCTTTTTCTATGGCGCCGGCGTAGGCATGGCAGGCCGCGGCGAAGCAGTGCCGACCTACGATAACTTTTGCGAGATTGACCCCAACGTAGTAGACAAATACGGCATTCCGGTGCTTCGCTTCAATGTAAAATGGAGCGACTACGAAGTGAAGCAAGCCAAGCACATGAAGGAAACCTTTATGGAAATAATGCACCAACTGGGTGCCGTGATCACCTGGGGGGCCGATGATGGCCCGCACAATAGCTGGGGTCTCGATGTACCGGGCAAAATCATTCACGAAGCCGGCACAGCCCGCATGGGCGCCGACCCCAAGAGCAGCGCCCTGAATAAATGGAACCAGGCCCACGATTGTAAAAACCTGTTTGTGGTGGATGGCGCTGCCTTTACCTCACAGGCCGATAAAAACATCACCTGGACCATTTTGGCGCTGAGCATGCGGGCCAGCGAATACATCATCAGCGAAATGAAGAAGCAGAACCTGGGCTAAGAGCAAATGTGATGATGGGACAATATGATAATGTGATAATGGAAGGCAGCCGAGCTGCAAAAGCGACTCGTGAACTTGTGAACTTTTGAACTTTTGAACTCAACATACCATGGATAGAAGAAAATCATTGAAAGCACTGGCGGTGGGGTCGCTGAGTACCGCCGTATTGATAGATGCCTGTAAGCCTGCCGATAAAAAAGCTGGCGAAGCTGCAGCAGTGCCTGCGCAAACAGGCATCGACCGGTTTAAAGAAGAAAAAGAAAACGACGAACGCCTGCTGAAGGAAAAGTTCTTTACTGACCATGAATTGGCCACTATTGCCATTCTGGCCGATATCATCATTCCGGCCGATGAAGTAAGCGGTAGCGCCACGCAGGCTGGTGTGCCCGCCTTCATTGAGTTTATAGTAAAAGACATGCCACAGCACCAAACCCCCATGCGGGGCGGCCTGCGCTGGCTCGATTTGCATTGCGTAAAAACCTACGGCAAAGCATTTGCCGAGTGTAGTGAGCAGGAGCGCATAGCCGTGGTAGACCAGATAGCTTATCCCAAAAAGGCCAAACCCGAAATGGCGCAGGGCGTTGCGTTTTTCTCGCTGATGCGCAATCTGACGGCCAGCGGCTTTTATACATCTGAGATAGGCGTGAAAGACCTGGACTACCAGGGCAATAAACCCAACCAGTGGAACGGCGTACCCGACGAAGTGCTGAAGCAATACGGCGTGGCCTACTCAGAAAAAGAGCTGAAAGAATGCATCAGTTTTAGCAGCTAAACCCTGCTGGCTGTACGCCCGGCAGCGCTGTAGCGGGTATAATACTACTGCATTTGCATGCGCTGGGTCTGCCCATCGCTGTTATCCATCCACCTCCATCCAATCATCGATTTGCTATGTCAAAAAAATCATCTTCCCGGCGGCACTTCCTGCGCAACGCAGGGCTGGCCGGCGCCGGCTTTTTCATTGTACCCAGGCATGTATTGGGCCGCGGCTTTGTAGCACCCAGCGATAAGCTAAACATTGCCGGCATTGGCGCCGGTGGCAAAGGCACCAGTGATTTGGCCGAGTTTGCCAAAAGTCCGCGGGTAAATATTGTAGCCTTTGCCGATGTAGATAAGAAGCAGGCCGCTAAAACCATCGAGCGGTTTCCAAAAGGCAATTTTTATTACGACTACCGAGAGATGCTCGAAAAAGAGCGAAACAACATTGACGCTGTATCGGTTTCTACCCCCGACAATACCCACGCAGTAGCCACCATGGCCGCCATGCAGCTGGGCAAGCATGTGTATGTGCAAAAGCCATTGACGCACGACATATACGAAGCCCGCATGCTGACCGAAGCTGCCAAACGCTACAAAGTAGTAACCCAAATGGGCAACCAGGGCGGCAGTGGCGATGGCGTACGCGAAATGGAAGAAATGTACCGCGCCGGCCTGATAGGCGATGTGACCCAGGTGTATGCGTGGACCAACCGACCGGTGTGGCCACAAGGCATCCCCACCCCATCGGGCAAGCACGAAGTACCTGCCGATTTTAATTGGGACCTTTGGCTGGGGCCTGCACAGTGGACCGATTTCAACCCTGCCTACCACCCCTTTAACTGGCGTGGCTGGTGGGCCTTTGGCACCGGCGCCCTCGGCGATATGGCCTGCCACATACTCGATCCGGCTTACCGCATGCTCCCCATTTTGTACCCCAACGAAGTAGAGTGCAGCATCCCCAATCAGTTTACAGCGGCCTGGACCGAAGCTGGCTACATCGATAGTTGCCCGCCTGCCTCCATCATTCACCTCAACTACCCGCGGACAGACGGTAAAGGCAACATAAAGCTGACCTGGATGGACGGCGGCCTGCTGCCACAGCGCCCCGATGAACTGCTGCCCGATGAGCCGATGGGCAACTGGGATGGTGGTGTGCTGTTTGTAGGTACCAAGGGCAAAATACTGGCCGACTGCTACGGCGCCAACCCCCGCCTGCTGCCCACCCGCCGCATGCAGGAGATAAAAAAGCCAAAACAAACCATTGCCCGGGTACCCGAAGGGCACTACCTGCAGTGGGTAAATGCCTGCATGGCCGGCTATGGCAATGCCCGCACCAGCTCACCTTTCGAGTTTGCAGGTCCGTTTACCGAAAGCATCCTGATTGCCAACCTGGCCATCCGCAGCTGGATGATCAAAAATCCAAAACTGAAAGGATGGGAAGACAAATACCTAGGCCGCAAAAAGTTGCTGTGGGATGCTGCCAATATGCGCATCACCAACTTTGACGAAGCTAACCAATTTGTAAAACGTGAATACCGCAGCGGCTGGTCGCTGGGCGTGTAAAAACATAGCAATACCTATGAACAGAAAACTTCGCATGGCCATGATTGGCGGTGGCAAAGACGCCTTCATTGGCGCTGTGCATCGCCTGGCACTGAATATGGACGGCCAGATTGAAATGGTAGCCGGTGCCCTGAGCATTAATCCCGACATAGCAGTAGACTCAGGGCGCATGCTGTACCTGCCCGAAGACCGAATTTATACCGACTACAAAGTGATGCTGGAAGCAGAGGCGCAACGCACCGAAGCCGAAGGTCGCATCGACTTTGTCAGCATTGTCACGCCCAACTTTGTGCACTTTGAGCCCGCCTTGCTGGCGCTGGAAAAAGGCTTTCATGTGGTAGTAGAAAAGCCCATCACCTTTACACTGGAGCAAGCGAAAGCCCTGCACCAAAAAGTGCAGGAAACCGGCAAGCAGTTGCTGCTATGCCACACGTACACCGGCTACCCCATGGTAAAGCAGGCCCGCCAGC
>JALOMC010000318.1 GCA_025455665.1 Chitinophagaceae bacterium
TGCGGATTGATAAGATGGCTTTGATGAATGCGGATGAAGCCGCTTTCGGTCAGCACTTTCTCTACATCTTTCAAGGTGCGACAAATAAGATGTTGGGTTTTATCGTTGCAAAAAATGCGGGTGTAGTTGTTGTCGGCTTCGCAGCGAATGATGTCGGCAATGGCTATAAACTCCAATCCTTCGCTGGTAGGCAGGGCTACTTTGGTTTTGGGCGCTTGCCGATGCTGTAGTTGTTCCTGCGCCAGCTGCCACTGGCCCGGCAGCAATTTCTTTTGTTGCTTTTCCTGCCAGCGGGTTATCACTTTTACCAGCTCTTCATCGTCTACCGGCTTTAGCAGGTAGCTGATGGCGCTGTAGCTGAATGCTTTGATGGCATATTGATCGTAAGCGGTCACAAAGATCACGTCGGCTTCGGTAGGCATTATTTTTTGCAGTAGTTCAAAGCCATTCATGCCCGGCATTTCTATATCCAGAAAAACGAGGTCTACTTTTTGATTCAGCAGGTAGCGTACGGCTTCTGCCGGTTGCTGAAAGCTGGCAGCCACCTGAATGCTGTCAGCAAAATGATCGGCCAGCAGCCACTGTAGCAGCTCGGTGCAGTGCAGCTCATCATCTATCAGTACGGCTTTATACATGCGGGGTGGTTTGGTAAATAATGCGCACCAATGTACCAGTTGCTTCGCCATCAGCAGTCAGATCTTCCATTTGTGCCGTCAGCCGGCAGTGGTGCTGCTGCGAGAATAGTTCCATCCGTTCAAGAGTGATTTGTGTACCCAGGCTTTGGTGCTGCAGGCCATTGGACTGTTGCAGCAGGGCGCTGGCCTGCCTGCCAATACCATTATCCGTTATCAGTATTTCTACATCGCCATTGGCAGCTTCCTGCACTGTTAGTCGCACCCATTTTTCGGGCCGGGTGCTGTGTAGCAGGCCGTGCTTCACCGCATTTTCGGCATAGGGCTGCAGCAGCATGGGTGGCAGTTGTATGGCATCGGTATCTACTGCATCGTCTACCTCCATACTAAATCTATATTGCTCGCCAAAGCGTTTGCCTTCTATTTCCAGGTATAGCCTGGTCAGCTCCAGCTCTTCGGTCAGGCTTACGGTGTTGCGGCGGGCATTTTCCAGCAGCATGCGCAGCAGGCGGCTAAAGCGTAGCAGGTAGTCGCTGGCATTTTTGTACTGCCCCGCATGTATTTGGTACCGAATGCTGTTCAGACAGTTGAAGATGAAATGCGGATTCATTTGGCTGCGCAGGGCCTGCATTTCCAGTTGGGTAATTTGCTGGTTGTATTCCAGCCGCAATTGTTTTTCTTTTTGTGCTTCCAGTTCGGCGGTACGCTCGGCAATGGTTTGCTCCAGCCGGGTATTCATGCTGGTCATCAGGTCGCGGTTTACTTCCAGCTGGTGGATGTAAGATTGGTAGTTGGTTCGCTTCTCCTTCTCTACCAAAAACATTTGGTAGCCCAATGCCAGGCCAAACAAAATAGCTTCGGCCAGGATGCCCGTTTGCACATACCACACCGGCGAAAAAAGACCAAGCGGACCATCCGGGTGATCTTGTCGCAAAAAGCCCAGCAACGAGAAAAACATGAAGGCCACGGTGCCAGCTATGTAAAATCTTTTGCCGGGTGCTTTCACCTTTCGCACAATGGCTACCAGTAGAATAATGGACAATAAATAGGCCACAAGCCTGGCGGCAATGTAAAGCGGTATGCTGACGGCCAATTGATGCGTAGCCAGCAAATAGGCGCCAACGCCAACTGCGTATGCAAAAAAGGCAACGGTCATCCACTGGCCCAATCGGTATAAAAGCGGATATCGCTTCAAATCAAGCAGATGAATAACGAACATGCTGTAGGCAGCAATGAAGAAAAACTGGAGGCTTTCGCTGAATACGACGCGGTAGCGGCCTGCAAACTGCGACATCATACCCAAATAGGAGTACTGGTCGCCTTTGATGGCTACAAACAAAAAACCGCCGAGCAAAAACAACACATAGTAGCGGTAGCTGCTGTTTTTGAACCAGATACCAATAAGGCCAACAAATAGGGCCGCAAAAGCCAGCGCACCCAGTACAAAACTGTGATACTGACTGGTACCCCATTGGCTGATGAAAGTACCGGCCAGCTTTCGGTGGTAGTATCCGATGTTGTAGAAGGCATAGCCAAATTTTTGCTGGCGCTTGGCAGTATACTCAATACGGCCAAGTACAGTAATCGTATCGCCAGCCGGAACCGCAAAGCTGTTGTAATTGCAATCATGCAAGAATTGCAGTTGCCGGGCAGCGGCCAGTTCGCCTGAAAAGAGAGGCAACGTATCGGACTCATCTACAATGTACAGGGTACAATACAGGGCGCCATTATTATAAAATCCGATGCGATGCGCCACGCTATCAGCATTGGTAACCTGGCATTGGAACCAGTGTGCCGGTTGCTGGTTCAGCACAGATGTTGCTGTCTTGTAGTCAAGCCAGTTCGCAGCTTTATCTGGCCAGGCAGCATGGATGTCATCAGCTGCAAACCGCATGCCTCGCAGCTGATGAGCTACCTGCTTTTCAGCAATGCCCGATACCTCCACAGGCTGTGTGTAGCTGGTAGCGGCCAGGGCTAGTAAAAAAAACAGGCTGGAGTAGCGGTAATTCATTCAGGTGGAAAAATAGGATGAAAGATGCTTTTGGCGGAGTTCATTGAAGATTCGGCAGGCTTGCCTGAGCATTTGGCGGGCAATTGTAGCGATTACCGAATACTGAGCGGTTTCTCCATTATACTCAGTGTGCTGCTGCCCAATACTGATTGATGGGCTGGTTGGCTTTTTGTGTGCAATAGGTTTGGGCATCCTCGGAAACGACACCTGAAAAAATCACTTAACCAGCTCGTACTATGAAAAACTGTTGCTTGTCTGCTTTTGTCAGCATTTTCTTTTCTGCTATAGTGCTTGGGCAATCTGGTAGCACACAGCGCATGAAAGAAAATGCCAAATGGAAAACCGAAAACAAGGTGAATGAAAAAGTAGACCGTGCTATTGACGATGTGTTAGATGGCAAACTGTTCAAGAAAAAGAGCAAAGCAAAGCCCGACTCTGCCACAACGCCTGCCAGTGCTGCACCTGCCAGCAGCGAAGCCATTATAAACAGTGGCCGGCAGCAAGACGGCGCTTCTTTGAAAGCCTACTCGAAATTCGACTTTGTACCCGGCGATAAAGTATTGTACTACGACGATTTTGAGCGGGTAGCGGTGGGCGATTTTCCGGCCGAATACAATACCGATGCCAGCGGCGAGGTAATGACGGTAGAAGGCAGGCCGGGTAAATGGTTGGGGCTGAATGCCAATGGCAGCTTTTTACCCGAGCCTATCGGCATTTTGCCCGACAACTTTAC
>JALOMC010000319.1 GCA_025455665.1 Chitinophagaceae bacterium
TTGTTTCTATTTCCTGAAAAAACAAGACTGGCCCAAAGCCAACCTGCCTGAAAAATGAATACTTAAAAAACCACAGCGATCTCTTTCATTATTAAAAATGGAAATAACTCTGCTTATTGATAGTGTACACGGCAGTCTACCAGTTGCGAACAGCGAGCCAATATCTGGCATCCATAGATGGGGTCGGCTGTGATGAGGCAAGTACATCCACACAAACAGCTACCCGGGCAGCGCTATAAGATTGCTACACGTAGCATGACAGGCTGCAAAAAATATTACCTTCCGCCAGTGTGGGTGGCCCCACAAGCACTATGGATAAGCAGCTTGCAAAAATCAATTCACTGCTCGAAACTTTGGATGCGGCTGCATCGGAGGCGCTGGATGAAATAAGTGTGCACCGCACCTATGCCAAAGGAGAGTACTTGTTGAAGGCCGGCAGCGTATGCACAAAAAGCTTTTGGATTGAACAAGGTATGCTGCGCAAATTTTTCATGCACAAGGACAAAGAGGTAACCACGGCATTCTATTTCAAAGACGATATCGCCATCTCCTTTTATAGCTACACGCTGCAAACACCCGGTACGGAATACATACAAGCCATGACCGAAACCACGGTAAAAGAAACATCCTATCAGCAGTTTGGAGAAGGAAAAAGGCAGCACCCTGCACTGCTGCAGTTAGATCTGCTGCTGACAGAGTACTATGCACTTTCACTTGAAGAAAAAAATTTTGAATTGCAGACCCAAAACGCCACGCAGCGCTACCAGACGCTGCTGCGCAAGTCGCCTCATATTGTGCTACAAGTCCCGCTTACCCACATTGCTTCCTACCTCAATGTTTCATTGGAAACATTGAGCCGTATCAGGTCTGGCATCTGATAATTTGACTTTACCTCAAATCTTTCCCGGACCGGCCGATTCACATTTGCCCCTGCAACAAAGGAGCGAACATGAAACATCGGATTGCAGGTTTTGATCTGGCAAGGGCCTATGCCATTTTTGGCATGTACATCGTCAATTTCAACATTGTGTTTGGCAATTACAAAGACAGCAGCGTAGCGGGCCAGCTGCTCTCGCTGTTCAGTGGCAATTCCAGCACCCTGTTTGTAGTATTGGCTGGCCTGGGAGCAAGCCTGATGAGCAAAAGCAAACAGGCAGCACCCGCACACGAAAAGATCCAGCTGCAAACGGTGGTGGGCCGAAGAGGTTGGTTTTTGTTCTTTCTTGGGCTGGCGCTGTACAGCTGGTGGCCGGCCGATATACTGCACTTTTATGGTACCTATATGCACATAGCGGCGCTTCTGCTTTTTGTGCGAAAGCAGGTTTACATCTACGTGAGTTTGGCCGCTGTTACAATTTTTCATGTGCTGCTAATGATCATTCCGTATGAAAGCGGATGGGATTTTCAAACCCTGCAGTACAAAGACTTTTGGACAATCAGCGGCTTTTTGCGCAATACATTTTACAACGGCTGGAATCCTGTTTTTCCTTGGTTGGCCTACTTTGGCGTGGGCATGTACCTGGGCAGGCTCGATTGGACGGTGGCAAGCACCCGATATCGCATTTTTGGGGTAGGGTTCGCCCTGTTCGCGGCTGTTTTGGCAGTACAAATGCTGGCCAAAAACCAAGCTATTGACGCCGAGCTCATGATTTTTCTGACGGCCGATTATCTGCCGCCGTTTTTGCCGTTTATAGTTGGTACGCTGGGCTTTGCGTTGATGGCCATTTCGGTATTTGCCTGGCTGGGGCAGTTCATCAAAAGAAGCAAGCTGCTGGAATGCCTGGCAAAAACCGGACAAATGACGTTGACTCACTACCTCTCTCATTTGACAATAGGTATGCTGATGCTGGCCTATTTGGGCGACAGAACCTATGCGCCGCAACCAACGGACCAACCTGCACTATCACCCATTTTTATTTTAGGCTTTTCCGCTGGCTATTTTATCGTCAGTTGTTGCTTCAGCTGGCTTTGGCTTAGTAAGTACCGGTACGGACCACTGGAAACCCTGATGAGAAAAATAGCCGGGTAACAATGCGCTGCTGGTAAGCAGGCGCCAAAATGAACCAACCGCCCCACCCGGTACCGCCAGCACCGCTGCCGGCAGGTACCTGCCATGGGTGGCCCGGCCCTGCACTACTGCCGATGGGCTGCGCTGCCTGTAGGGCCCGACCACAGGGCGGGGCCCGCAGCGACGCAGGAGCAAAGGGCGGAGCGCAGCGAACCCCGGAAGGGAGCGAACAGCTGCCCGGCCCTGCACCAAAGCCGACAGCCCCACCAATGAATAGCAGGGCATGAATGACCGGCCTGCCCCCGGTGGGTGCCGGAAGCAGGCAGCCAAAAAAGCATTTGCTGGCTCGGGCCGGCGGCGTTACTTTTGCGGCCTGAAAATTTTGGGGCTTCTCCCCAAACGGTCACTTAAACAACAATTTTCAATAACGCACTATGGTGGACATCAAGCCCGATGAGATTTCGGCGATTTTGCGCCAGCAACTCAGCAACTTCGACGCAGCTGCCAGCCTGGAAGAAGTTGGTACCGTACTGCAAGTGGGCGACGGTATTGCCCGCATCTACGGTCTGAACAACGTAAAAAGCGGTGAACTGGTAGAATTTGAAAATGGCGTGAAGGCCATAGCCCTGAACCTGGAAGAGGACAATGTGGGCGTGGTACTGATGGGCGACAGCGCCGAGATAAAAGAGGGCAACAAGGCCCGCCGTACCGGCCAGATTGCCTCGATTAAAGTGGGCGAAGGCCTGCTGGGCCGGGTAATAAACACCCTGGGCCAGCCGATAGACGGCAAGGGCCCCATTAGCGGCGAGCTGTACGAAATGCCGCTGGAGCGAAAAGCCCCTGGTGTAATCTACCGCGAACCGGTAAAAGAACCGCTCCAAACGGGCATCAAGGCCATTGATGCGATGATTCCGGTGGGACGCGGGCAGCGGGAACTGATCATTGGCGACCGCCAGACCGGCAAAACCGCCATTGCGATTGACACCATCATCAACCAGAAAGAGTTTTTTGAAGCAGGTGTACCTGTATACTGTATATATGTAGCCATTGGCCAAAAAGCCAGCACCATAGCCGGCGTCATGAAGACGCTGGAAGACAACGGTGCCATGGCCTACACTACCATTGTAGCCGCCTCGGCCAGCGACCCTGCCCCGCAGCAGTTCTATGCTCCTTTTGCTGGTGCTGCCATCGGCGAATTCTTCCGCGATACCGGCCGCCCGGCCCTGATCATTTACGATGACCTGAGCAAGCAGGCCGTGGCTTACCGTGAGGTGTCGCTCCTGCTCCGTCGTCCTCCTGGACGCGAAGCCTATCCTGGCGACGTATTTTACCTGCACAGCCGCCTGCTGGAGCGTGCTGCCAAAAGGTGATAGGCAAGGATGAGGTAGCCAAAAACATGAACGACCTGCCTGAAAGCATCAAGCACCTGGTAAAAGGTGGTGGTAGCCTGACGGCCCTGCCCATCATTGAAACCCAGGCCGGCGACGTATCGGCTTATATTCCTACCAACGTTATCTCGATCACCGACGGTCAGATCTTCCTGGAAGGAAACCTGTTCAACGCTGGTATCCGCCCGGCGATCAACGTGGGCATCTCGGTGAGCCGCGTAGGTGGTAATGCCCAGATCAAATCGATGAAAAAGGTAGCTGGTACCCTGAAGCTGGACCAGGCCCTGT
>JALOMC010000320.1 GCA_025455665.1 Chitinophagaceae bacterium
TAAATCATCATTCCTAAATCATCATTGATAAACGCCCTTGCAAACTGCCAACTGCCCATTGCAAACTCTCCGTGCATTCATCATTCATAAATCATCATTGATAAACGCCCTTGCGAACTGCCAACTGCCCATTGCAAACTCTCCTTGCATTCATCATTCATAAATCATCATTCATAAATCATCATTCCGAAAAGTGTCTTACACCGAACTACAAGTCACCAGCAATTTCAGTTTTCTGCGGGGCGCCTCGCATCCTGAGGAACTGGTAGCACAGGCAGCAGCGTTGGGCTACAGCGCCCTGGCCATTGCCGATCGCAATACGCTGGCAGGCATTGTGCGGGCACATGTGGCGGCCAAAAAAGAAGGCATCCGCCTGATAGTAGGCTGCTGCCTGGCCTTGCAAGATGGGCCCGATGTGCTGGTGTACCCCACCTGCCGGGCCGGCTATGCCAGCCTGTGCGAGCTGCTGAGTACCGGCAACCTGCGGGCCGAAAAAGGCGACTGCCACCTGTACCTGGCCGATGTGTGCCAGTACCTGCAGCAGGTGCAGCTGGTAGTGGTGCCGCCGCCGCAGCTCAATGCGCAGTACCAGTTCGATGAAAGTTTTTTGCAAGCCCTTGGTACGCTGCAGCAGGCTTTTCCGCAGCAGCTGTACCTGGCGGCCACCCGCCGCTACCAGGGGGCCGATGCCCGGTGGCTGTACCAGCTGGCGCAGCTATCGGCACAGTACCAGCTGCCCATGGTAGCTACCAACGATGTGTACTACCACCACCCCCAGCGGCGCCAGCTGCAGGATGTGATTACCTGCATTCGTGAAAAGTGCACCATCTACAATGCCGGCTACCGGCTGTACCCCAATGCCGAGCGGTACCTGAAAACCGCCGGCGAAATGCAGCGCCTGTTCATGCAGTATCCGCAGGCCATTGAGCAAACGCAGCTCATAGCCGAGGCCTGCTGTTTTTCGCTGGACGAACTGCAGTACGAGTACCCCGAAGAGATAACCACCGAAGGCCGCACCCCGCAGCAAGAGCTGACCAAACTGACCTGGGAAGGAGCCTATGCATTTTACGGTCCGCAGGTACCCGACAAGGTGAAGCATAACATTGAGTACGAGCTGGCTTTCATTGAGCGGATGAACTACGCCGCTTACTTTTTGACCGTGCACGATATTGTTCGCTTTGCCCGCAGCCGGGGCATTTTGTGCCAGGGGCGGGGCTCGGCGGCCAATTCTACCGTGTGCTTTTGCCTCGGCATCACCTCGGTCAATCCGGCCAAGTTCGATTTGCTGTTTGAGCGGTTTATATCAGCGGCCCGCAACGAGCCACCCGATATTGATGTAGACTTTGAGCACGAACGCCGCGAAGAAGTGATGCAGTACATCTACGAAAAGTATGGCCGCGACCGGGCCGCTATTGTAGCTACCGTCACACAGCTGCACCAAAAAGGTGCCCTGCGGGATGTAGCCAAAGCAATGGGCCTGTCGCTGGATACCATCAACAGCATAGCCGGCACCATCCACCGCATGAGCGACGAATGGTTTAGCGAGGCTGCCCTGGCCGAACTGGGCCTCGACCTGAATGATGCGCACCTGCGCAAGGTGCTGCAGCTGACACAGCAGTATGTAGGCTTTCCGCGGCAGTTGGGTCAGCATACCGGCGGCTTTGTCATTACCCGCCACAAGCTGCACCACCTATGCCCCGTGCTCAATGCCCGCATGGAAAACCGCACCTGCATCGAGTGGAACAAAGACGATATTGAAGCACTGCGTTTTCTGAAGATTGATATCCTGGCGCTGGGCATGCTCACCTGCATCCGCAAGGCATTCGACCTGATGGAGCAGCACCACGGCGTACGCCACACGCTGGCCACCGTGCCGCAAGATGATGCAGCCGTGTACGACATGATTTGCGAAGCCGATACCGTGGGTGTGTTTCAGATAGAAAGCCGTGCCCAGCAGCAAATGCTGCCCCGCCTGAGGCCGCGTTGCTTTTACGATTTGGTAATAGAAGTGGCCATTGTGCGGCCCGGCCCCATTCAGGGCGATATGGTGCACCCCTACCTGCGACGGCGTAGTGGCAAGGAACCGGTCAGTTTTCCGTCGGCCGAGCTGGAGTCGATATTAGGGCGTACGCTGGGCGTGCCGCTGTTTCAGGAGCAGGCCATGAAGGTGGCCATTGTGGCAGCTGGCTTTACACCTGCCGAGGCCGATGAACTGCGGCGCAGCATGGCCACGTTCAAAGCCAAAGGCAAAGTATCGCGGCTGGAAGAAAAACTTATCAATGGCATGACGAAGCGAGGCTACCAGCTGGAGTACGCCCAGCGGGTATTCAGGCAGCTGGAGGGCTTTGGCAGCTACGGATTTCCCGAAAGCCACGCTGCCAGCTTTGCGCAGCTGGTGTATGTGTCGTGCTGGATCAAGCATTACTACCCCGATGTATTTGCCTGTGCGCTGCTCAATAGCCTGCCCATGGGTTTTTACCAGCCTGCCCAAATAGTGATAGATGCACAAAAGCACGGTGTGGAGGTAAGGCCGGTGGACGTCAATGCCTCGGACTGGGACCACCGGCTGGAGGAGCGGAACGGCCGCTACTGTGCGCTGCGCCTTGGCTTCAGGCAGGTAAAGGGGATGCATGCCCACGATGCGGAGCTGCTGCAGCAGTACCGGCAGGCGCAGGGCCGGTTTGCCAGTTTGTATGATGTAAGCAGCGCCGGCCTGAGCGATGCAGCCCTGGAGCGATTGGCCGATGCCGATGCTTTTCAATCGGTGGGGCTCAGCCGCCGCGAGGCCATGTGGCAGGTATCGGTCAAGGATAAGCCGGTGGCCCTGTTTGCCGGGCAGCCGGCGGCCGATGAAAAAATGGAGCAGGGTGTACAGCTGCCGCTGATGCAGCTGAGCGAGCAGGTGCTGCACGATTATGCCGCCACTTCGCTATCGCTAAAGGCGCACCCGGTGCAGTTTTTACGCGAAAAACTATCGCTGCTGCGGGTAACGCCGGGCAGCCAGCTGGTGGGCATGAAAAATGGCGACTCGGTAAAAGTGGCCGGACTGGTGCTGGTACGCCAGCGGCCCGAAACCGCCAAAGGCGTGTGGTTCATTACGCTGGAAGATGAAACCGGTTTTATGAACCTGGTAGTGTTTCAGCAGGTGGGCGAACGCTACAAGCGAGACATTATACAGGCACGCATGCTGATGGTGGAGGGCAAGCTGCAGGTAGAGGGGGCCGTGATACACGTAATGGTGAGCCGCTGCTACAACCTATCGGGCATGCTGGGCCAGCTGATACCGGCCGAGCAAAGCCTGCAAGCCCTGCCACCGCTGAGCCGGGCCGATGAAATGAATACGCTGGC
>JALOMC010000321.1 GCA_025455665.1 Chitinophagaceae bacterium
GGCGGAGCGCCTGGAAGGGTCGGTGCGGAATACGGGCATCCACGCTGCGGGCATCATCATTGCCCCCCGCGACCTGACCGAGCTGATACCGGTGGCCACAGCCAAAGACAGCGACCTGTGGGTAACGCAGATAGAAGGCAGCATGATTGAGGATGCCGGCGTTATCAAGATGGACTTTCTGGGGCTGAAAACCTTGTCCATCCTGAAAACCGCCCTTGATCTGATCAGGGAAAATCACGGCGTGGATATTGACCCCGACGAACTGCCGCTGGAGGATGCCAAAACCTACCAACTGTACCAGCGTGGCGATACCAACGGCACCTTTCAGTTTGAAAGCGTGGGCATGCAGAAATACCTGCGAGAACTAAAGCCCGACCAATTTGCCGACCTCATAGCCATGAACGCCCTGTACCGCCCGGGGCCGCTGGCGTACATTCCCAACTTCATTGCCCGCAAGCATGGCCACGAGCCCATTGTGTACGACCTGCCTGAAATGGAGGAGTACCTGAGCGAAACCTATGGCATTACTGTGTATCAGGAACAGGTGATGCTGCTAAGCCAAAAGCTGGCCGGCTTTAGCAAGGGCGATGCCGATGTGCTGCGGAAAGCCATGGGCAAAAAGGATCGCAAGACCCTGGACAAGATGAAGGGCAAGTTCATGGATGGCGCGGTGGCCAAAGGACTGGCACAGGATAAGCTGGAAAAAATCTGGACTGACTGGGAAGCTTTTGCGCAGTACGCTTTCAACAAGAGCCATAGTACCTGCTATGCCCTGGTGGCCTACCAAACTGCCTACCTGAAAGCCCACTACCCCAGTGAGTACATGGCGGCAGTACTCAACCATGCCGGCAGCATCGAAAAGATCACCTTCTTTATGGAGGAGTGCAAGCGCATGGGCATCAAGGTGCTGGGCCCCGATATCAACGAATCGAAAAAAGGCTTTGCCGTCAACAAAAAAGGCGAGATCCGATTTGGACTGGGTGGCCTGAAGGGTGTGGGCGAAGCCGCCGTAGAAAGCATTATAGAAGAGCGGGAAAACAACGGCCGCTATAAAAATATCTTCGAATTCATCAAGCGCATCAACCAGCGCATGGTCAACAAGAAATCGCTGGAAAGCCTCATCTACAGCGGTGCTTTCGATTGTTTTGAAGATCTGCACCGGGCACAATATTTCTATACGCCCAAGGGCGATAGCATGAACGGGCTGGAGAGAATCATCCGCTACGGCAACAACCTGCAGCAGCAGCACGCCAGCACTGCCAATACGTTGTTTGGCAACCTGGCCGAAAGTGTAGACATAGAGCTACCAAAACTGCCACCCTGCGAGCCATGGACGCTGACGGAGAAATTGGGGCATGAAAAAGACGTGACCGGCATGTTTATGAGCGGGCACCCGCTCGATCATTACCGGTTCGAAATAAAATACTACGGCATCACTTCATTGGCCGAATACACCGAGTTTTTACAAAGCGATCAAGTAGGCGGCCGCACTTTCCGCCTGGCCGGATTGGTAACCGGAAGCCGCCAGGGCACTACCAAGTTTGGCAAAAACTACGCCGTATTGAATGTGGAGGACTACAGCGGCAAAGCCGAGTTTATGCTTTGGAGCAATGATGCGGCCAAGTTTTCAAACTTTCTTCAAACCGGTATGGCGCTGTTCATCAACGGCAGCATTGTACCCCGCATGAAGTACCAGCAGCAAGAGCGGGTGCAGGATGGGTGGGAGTTCAGGATCAACAACATAAAACTGCTGGAAACCATCCGGCAAGAAAATACACGCCAGGTCGATATAGTGCTCGATCCGCTGGCCCTTGATACCAGCAGCATCGATTTCCTGGAAAAGCAGCTTTTCAAAACAGCTGGCAGCACCAAGGTCAAATTCATTCTTCGCGACTATGTTCGTCAGTTTGATGTAGAACTCACCAGTTCGCGGTCGTGCCAGCTGAATGAGGAAACAGCACAGTACTTGCTGGGAAACCCGGCCCTGGAGCTAAGGGTGCAAACTGCCGGCCTGGAGTAATGGTTGCAATTGACCAATGAGCTAAGCCAGGTAGAAAAAATTGGAGATGCCGGCCGCAAGAAATGCGGCCGGCCTGGCACTCTCCTTCATTCACATAAAAAAAAGACGGTTAGCAGGTACTTTATCAGAGGTTGAAAAAAGCAGTCAACTTGTAAAAGCTATTTTGCTCGGTATCGGGTGTACGGCTGGTCACGTCGGCACCGCCGGTAAACCGCAAGCCATGGCCTTTAGGAGTACTGAACTGCACGTAGGGCCCGATCCACTGGTACGCATCGCTGCTTTCGCCCACCGATGGGTTCGATACAAGGTGCTCAAAATGCGCACCAAACGACAGTGGACCATTTGTTTTGATACCGGCATTCAGCCAATAGTGTAAGAAGTTGTTCTGTGATGGCGCATCAATGTATTCGCCGCCGGTTTGGCGCACCTTTCCCTTTTTAATGGCTGCGTAATAGCCCAGGTAAAACTGTCCTTCGAAGCGCTTGGTGCTCAGGTTGCTGGTAACGGATGGTACCAATCCTTCAAACGCTACGGCGTAGTTACCATTCGAGAGCAGCTTGCCGTTGGTAAAGCCAAGCGATGGATTGATCGTCAGGGCTCCCTTTGCAACTTTGAAGTTGGCACCCGCACCAAACTCAGTCCAAAGGCCGCCACCACCGCCTGTGCCAAAAGAGGGGGTCGTCCAGAGGATGCTGTAGAAAGTGAGGTCAGCCTTTTCAGTCAGCGACATGGAAGCATTGATGGTGGGGTAAAAACCGAAGAACGCATCTTGGTTCAAAGCCACGGTCATGTTGAATTTCTTTTCAGGAGCCTGCTGTGCCAGCAGCAAGCATCCAAACGCTGCAGCCAGCATGCCAGTGCCGGTGAGTAACAGTTTTTTCATGCATTTAATTTTTAATGTGAGGTAATTTCTAATAACGGACACGAAAGAATTAAAAACGGAAATACAAAACTTATATATTTAAAATTATTATATTATTGATAGTTATACCGACCCTCTATGTTTATTTTTTCAATAGAATTATAACCTGTTTATTGAACAATTTTTCCCGCTATCAACAGCGCAAAACTTGTAGTTATATTTTTTTCGAAGAGTGGATCGGACTTTTGTAATCGAAACGCAATCTGCCATTGGCAGTTGGCTTACTGTCTTGCATGCCAGGTGCGCTACTACGTGGTAACGATGTATTAAAAAAGCCAGCTGGCACCCGGCGGTAGGCGCCGGCTAACCAGTAACAGCGCTGCTGCGGTGTGCCTTTTTTCGCTTCCCGGGCAATTGCTGACCAAAAAAAAGCTAACCCCGGTCGGCAAAACGAGCAC
>JALOMC010000322.1 GCA_025455665.1 Chitinophagaceae bacterium
CGGATGAACAGGTTTTTCAGGTCGTCGTAGCGGGGACTCACATTCCATACAATATCGCTCAGCGCTTCGCTTACCTGCTGCACATCATCGCCGGCTTTGGCCAATAGCTCGTAAGGCGGGCTGCCCGGCGGCATTTGCCGTTTGGCCAGTTCATTCAGTATCTGAATATTGCTGAGCGAGGCGCCAATATCGTCGTGCAGATTTTGCGAAATGGTATTGCGCACCCGGTGCAGCGCCAGTATTTGGCGAAGCCGATAGCGGTAAGCCGCATAGAGTGCTGCTGCCAGCAAGCCGGCGCAAAGCGCAATAAACCACCAGCGCCACCAAAAAGGCGATTCAATCCGAATGGAAAGCCGGAATACTTCGCTGGCGCTACCACCCGCCCCGCGGGCCATTAGCTGCAGTTCGTATTGGCCGGGCCGCAGCGCTGCCAGCACCAGGTTGGGCTCTTCCAGTTTTTGCCAGGGCAGGTCGTTTTTTTGCTGGTACAGCCGGTAGTAGTAGGTGGTGGCCTGCGGATACAGCCAGTGCATGGCGGCAAAACTGATGTTGATATTGTTTTGCGAATGCGACAAGTTGAGTTGGCTGCCTTGCGCCTGGTACACAGTAGCTGGCAGTGCTTCGTTGTTTACCAATAGCTGGCTCACGTGTATTTGCAGCGGCTGCAGCGGCTGGTTCAGCAGGGCTTCGTCAAACACCTGCAGGCCATCCCGCAGGTTTACCAGCACTTTGCCGGCAGGGCTGGCGGCTATACTTCGGTCCAAAAAATCCTGTTCCAGTCCATCGGCCACGCCGTACACTTCCCATCCGGCTGCTATTTTTTTCAGGGCGCCCAAGCCGCGGTTAGTGGCGGCCAGCAGTTGCGGCAGGCTTCCCATGGCCAGGCTGTTGACGGAGGAAGAGGGAAGTTCTTCGGCCGTCCAACTTTGCACCACCTGCAGGCTGTCGCCATCTATCAGTTGCAGTCCCTGTCCGTCATAGCCTACCCATACGCCGTTTTTGCCATCTATAGCCATACTCCGCACCACCGATGCAGCCATGCCATTTCCTTCGGTATCGGCAGCGGGTACTTTCTTTATTTCCCGCTTATCAGCATCTATGCGGTACAGGCCGTGGTTGGTACCCAGCCAGGCCCTGCCTTTGGCATCGGTGCGCAGGTGGTAGGTGTGCCGTGCTGTCCGGTTGCTTTGCCCGGGTAGCGGTAGGTGTACCGGCGGCTTGTTGGCCAGGTAGCACACCAGTTCCTGGTCGGTGGCTACCCACAGCCGCCCCCACACATCGTTTTCCATTTGGCGCAGCGCAGTGGGGGCTGCTGCCAGTTGCGTCGGTATCAGCCTGGCGGCCGCTACATCCACTTCATATTGGCGGCCGCTGTAGTACGCCAGTGCCAGCCAGCGGCCATCAGGCGTTTGGGCTATATCGGCAAAGGCTTTGTCAGGCACAGCAGCATCAGATACCGGCTGCAGCCGGCTAAAGTCGGCATTGGCCAGCACCACGCCGGCCATACCGGCACAAGCCAGCAGGTGTAGTTGTTGCCGGCTATCCCATGCCAGTTCACCTAGTATCAGCTCTTGCTCGCCGGGCCTGAAAGCCATGCGCAGCCGGCTGCCAAGCCGCAAAAAACTAGGATGCCACTGTAGCAGCTGGCCGGTGGCACCCACCCAAACCCCCGCGGTGGGGGTGGTGCTGATGGATTGTACATCGACGTCGTACCGATTGCTGCCCAGCGGAAACATGCGCTCCAGCCTGGCCTGGCCCGGCCGGTAGCGCAGCAGCCCGCCAAACCCGGTAGTGATCAGTACGCTGCTATCGGGCAGCTGTTGCACATCATTGCCCACATAGCCCCGCACACTGCTGCCATCTTCCAGTATTTCGGGTAAGCGGTATAGTTGGTTGGCCCTGGCGGGCAGGTGGTAAAAGCCCTGCCCCCAGCTTACCAGCCAAAGGCCACCGCGACCATCGGGGGCGGCAGCCGTAAGGCCAGGTATACGCCGGCTGCCTGGCAGCGGATACTGCTGCTGAAACTGGCCGCTGGATACCTGCAACCGATACACGGCATCTGTACATATTACCCACAGCGAGCTGGCATCGGCCACCTCTACATCTACCACTACATTATTGGCAGGCAGGCCAGGCCTTGGCTGTAGCAGCCGAAAGCTATCGTTAGCGGCTGTATACTTTAGTAAGCCACCGTCGGTAGCAGCCCACAACAGGCCCTGCCCATCCAGCAGCAGCTTGCCAATGCGCTGGCTGGTTTGCGCCCGGGGCCAAAGCACGGGCCAGCGGTCTTCCAGCACATCGGCTATCTGGTTATCGGTAAGGCCGGCGGCCGATTGAAAATAGCTGCGATACCGGCGCCCGTCGAAGCGGATCAGCCCATCGCTGCTGGCTATCCACAGGTAGCCATCGCGGCCCTGGTGCACTTTATGGATGCGCTTGCCCGCCAGGGCAGGTAGCTGGCGGTAAAGCATAAACGGGCCCGAACGCTCCTGCGCCAGTCCGCTCAGGCAGCAGATCAGGCTTGCCATGAGCCAGCCACAAAGATTGCTTTTGTGCCGCATGCCGCTGAAAGTTAGCAAGCTGTGCCATGCATGCGGCACAAAAAAAGTACCGCCCCGGAGATGAAGGACGGTACCGAGGTGTGGTGTGGGGTTTCTAGCTTCGTTGTAGTCAGGGTTGTTTGGAAATGGAGGTGCTTAAAGGGCGGGTTTTACAACAGCCACCAGCAGCGAAACCCCGGGCTGTGGCGGATGCTTCAAATGTCTACTGCTGGTAATAGGGGGGCAATACCCCGTAGAGGGTATTTTTTACAGTTACTGCAGCCAGGTCAGGCCAGCCCCCGACTTACGTGTTCATGCGCAATGAGGCGGCATCCTTACATTTGTAAGCACCCAATTTTATACTTCGCTACATGAGTAGTTCAACTCCCGAAACAACCGTTCTGCAAGACGTTGTGATCAAGTTTGCCGGCGATAGCGGCGATGGCATGCAGCTCACCGGCAGCCAGTTTACCAACAACACAGCCCTGATGGGCATCGACCTTGCCACCTTCCCCGATTTTCCTGCCGAAATACGGGCCCCGCAGGGCACCCTGCCCGGCGTATCGGGCTTTCAGCTGCGCTTCAGCAGCAATCCGGTATTTACCCCCGGCGACCTGTGCGATGTGCTGGTAGCCATGAATGCGGCAGCACTGAAAGTAAACCTGAAAGCACTGAAGGCAGGTGGCAAAATCATAGTAAACACCGATGGCTTTGATGCCAAAAACCTGCGCCTGGCCAACTACCCCGAAGGCGTGAACCCGCTGGAAGATGGCAGCCTGGATACGTACGATGTCGTAAAAATTGACGTGACCAAGCTGACCCGGGAAGCTACCAAAGAGTTTACCATGGGCACCAAGGAAAAAGACCGGGCGAAAAACATGTTCGTGCTCGGCTTTTTGTACTGGATGTTCGACCGCGACATGACGAGCACCGTCAATTTTTTGCAGGAAAAATTTGGCAAGAAAGATGAGATACTGAACAGCAACATTAAAGTGCTGCAGGCTGGCTATCATTATGGCGATACCACCGAAACCTTTACCACCCAGATTAAGGTGGAAAAGGCCAAAATGAAGCCGGGTGTGTACCGCAGCATCATGGGCAATCAGGCATTGGCCTACGGTCTGATTGCTGCCAGTGAAAAAAGCGGGTTGCCACTGTTTTTGGGCAGCTACCCCATTACACCAGCCAGCGATATACTGCACGAACTGAGCCGCCACAAAAACTTTGGGGTACGCACTTTTCAGGCCGAAGATGAAATAGCCGGCATTACCTCGGCCATTGGTGCCGCCTACGGTGGTGCGCTGGGCATTACCACCACCAGCGGCCCGGGTATCGCCCTCAAAACCGAAGCCATGGGCCTGGCTATGATGTTGGAAATTCCGCTGGTTATCATCAACATTCAGCGGGGTGGCCCCAGCACCGGCCTGCCTACCAAAACCGAGCAGAGCGACCTGATGCAGGCCTACTACGGCCGTAATGGCGAGGCGCCCATGCCCATCATCAGCGCCAGCACACCGGCCGACTGCTTTGAGGTAGCCATGGAGGCCTGCCGCATAGCCGTGCAGCACATGACGCCGGTGGTACTGCTAAGCGATGGCTACATAGCCAATGGGGCCGAGCCGTGGCGTTTTCCCAACGTAGAAGATTTGCCTGCCATTCCGGTGAGCTTTAAAACCGAGCTGGCTGAGGGTGAAGAAAAATACCTGCCTTACCAGCGTGATGAAAAATTGGCAAGGCCATGGGCCATCCCCGGTACGCCGGGCCTGGAGCACCGCATTGGTGGCCTGGAAAAGCAACACATCACCGGCAACGTAAACTACGAGCCCGATAACCACGAGCTGATGGTGAAACTGCGCCAGGAAAAAGTAGACCGGCTGGCGCAATTCATTCCTGCGCAGCAGCTGGACAGCGGCCCTGCTACCGGCAAAGTATTGGTGCTGGGCTGGGGTAGTACCTACGGCGCTATCAAAACAGCCGTGGGCGATCTGCAAGCCGAAGGACATGCCGTGGCCCATGCGCACCTGCGCTATGTTCGGCCTTTTCCGGCCAACCTGGGCGAACTGCTGAAAAGCTACGATACCGTACTGGTACCCGAAATCAACAACGGCCAACTCATTCGCATCATCCGCGACCTGTACCTGGTAGATGCCAAACCTTACAACAAGATAAAAGGCACGCCTATTACCCGCACCGAGCTGGTAGAAGAAATTCGTAAATACCTGTAGCCGCACAGGCCGATGGCTGACCGATACTTATGAGTGCTGTACTGCCCAAAAGCGTACAGCACTTTTTTTATGCGTACTGGTTGTAAGGGTGGTTGTTTTATCATTTTGTTTTGAACGCGGATGAAAGCCTGCTGAAGGATAGAGAATAAATTCGGACAACAAATTCTTTTTATGCGGCACTACTTTCTCTTGCTGGCAGTACTGGTATTTTCCGGCGCTTTATCTGCACAACCATTTCAGCTGTCTGGCACCACCAAAGGCATGCCCGATGGCACCTGGCTGTACTTGACCCTCGAGAGTGGAGAAAGTGCAGCAGATAGTGTGCAAGTGAAGGGAAATAAGTTTCAGCTGAGCGGTACCCTGCCGCTACCACTTATGAATGTGTTTTTGCACACGGCCGGGCTTCAGCAGTACAAAGGATTTTGGATGGAGCCGGGCCTGACCACGCTGGTGATGGAAAGCAACGCATTGCAGGAGGCAAAAGTGACCGGCAGCAAGGTGGCTGCGGATGAGGCCATGCTGAACAAGCAACTAAGGCAGGTGCTAAAACGCATGGAGCAAATAGAAGCGACAGCAGAACACGAAAAAAACGATGCCAAACGGCAACAGCTTATCAGCGAGTATGTAGCATTGGAAAAAAAGCAAGCCGGTATTCAAAAGCAGTTTATTCGCCAGCATCCAGCGTC
>JALOMC010000323.1 GCA_025455665.1 Chitinophagaceae bacterium
TTTGTTTGATGCACCATGTTGCCACGCAGTTTTCACTTGTTGGCAAGCGGTACAGGAAATGGAAAGGCGCTAGCTAGTGGCGTTTGTGTGTAATATGGCACACTAGCGTGCTTGGAGTCAGTTCCTTCGGATAGCCAGAGCGATTAGTACACGGTTATAGCAAGATGCTGCCCTATTGAAATCAAAACCTTAAGCACATGATGCAGAGGGTCGGCAGTAAATGTATCGTGAGTGATTTAGGTGTTGTAAAAGCGAAGGGTGTATGTTCATTGCCAGTAGCTGACAAAAAATGTGATAACACAGTTGCACGGTAGAATAGCAAAGCGGCTTTACAAGGGAAATTTATGCATGACTTTGTACATTTCAAAAAGCTGGCTTTTACCACTTATTTTATGTGCTTGCAACTTCCATGTAAATTGGCTCGTGCTCTAAGGATACTATCTTGGGCACTGTTGCTATGTTGTCTGGCTGCCTGCAGTTCATCGTCGGTAGTGCTTACGCCACAGTCTGCTGAGGTGATAAGGCTCTATAATTTGGATCGGAATAGAAAGGCAACTTCTCTTTACAACGATATTCCGGTGGAGCACTTACCCTATCTCATCCTTTTTCCTGATAGCGTTGTGTTTGATTTGGATGCACCGATTGAAAATATGGGGATGACGCCCTTGTGTGAGGGTGTTATTGAAGGGCTCCAGCGGCCTCTTACGCTTCAGCTTCGATTTTTGTTTACCGAGGTGCCGCCTGGCGACGAGCCTTTTGGATGGTTGCCGCAGTTTGACACCACGCTGGTGATTGACCCCGCGATTGTAAAGCCGGGTGATTACGAGTTAGTAAAGCGACAAGCGCAAAACCGAATATGGCTAGAAATTCGACCATTGGTAAAAGATGCAAAGTTTACAAGGAGCTACCGTCGTATCCGTACTGAGTTTATTTACGATGCAACCAGTAAATCATTTCGTAGCAGGCTACAGCCTTATGGCAAAACGTTCGAAGAGGTGTGGCCCAGCGACCGATCAAGAAAGCGATTCCGTTTTGTGAGTGTATCAAGTTGGTTTAAGAAGGGGGGACCCGAAAGGAAACGCGGGGAAGAGTAAGGCGATGCTTATGCCAGCGATTTTTTGTTCGGGCAGTGGTATTTCTTGCCTGCATGGGAGGCAACCCTGAAAGTTCAAATTCTTAGGGGGGGTCACGTGGTGAGGTTGAGGTACAGAGCGCCCTGCCAACTGCCCACTGCTAACTGCCAACTGAAAAGGCCGAGGTGCCTCCATGATGCTCTCCGCTTCGTCCTTGGTGTACTCTGTGTTCTGGGAGTGAAAGCACTGCCCGGCCAGATGAGGCGACAACCAGCAGCCGAAGGGCAGCGGGATGGTAGCGGGTAGCTGCCCCGGCGGGCGGGCGGGAGGCGTAGGCGGGGCACTACAAGCGAACAGCCCGAACAACTGCCGGGCTGTGCACCGGGGCTGAGTGCCCCCCAAAAAATTAAATGATGATGGGAAGAGACCGGGCGATCAGTACAGATCGTCGAGCTTCATTTTGAGATACTTGACCACGCTGCGGTGGGTGCTGAACAGGCTGATGGCCACCCCCAGTACCAGCAGCAGCAGGGCCAGTAGCAGCAGCAGGCCGGTATCGTGCACGGCCTTCAGCTCGGGCACCCAGCTTTCGAGGGTGACAAGGATGAGCCAGCACACCACAATGGCAATGCCCGCCGAAATGGCGCCGTTGATAACGGCCCGGGTGTTCATGGGTTTGGCAATGAAGCCGCGGGTGGCGCCTACCATTTGCATGGTTTTGATGAGGAAGCGATTGCTGAACATGGCCAGGCGAATGGTATTGTCGATAAGTACAATGACCACCAGTGCCAAAATGATGGCCACCACCAGCAAGCCGAGGCCTATTTTGGTGAGGATGGTCATATTGCCCACCACGTTTTGCGGATACTTGATATCGGTAACGTAGGGGCTGGCCGTGAAGATGCTTTCAATTTTTTTGAGCGTATCGGGCACTACGTACTTGCTCTGCAGCTTCATTTCGATGCTGCGGGGCAGGATGTTGGTATCGATAAACTTGGTAAAGTCTTCATTGCTCATGGCCTGCCACTCTTTCATGGCGGTGGCTTTGTCTTTGTACTCCACCGATTTTACATAAGGCATGGCTTTGGCCTGCGCCAGCAGCTGGTCTTTTTCGGTCTCGGTGGTGGTTTCGCGGAGGAAGACCTGCACGGGTACGCTTTCGCGGAAATAATCGACCAGTTTGCTGTAGTTGATGCCGATCCAGCCGAGTACGCCCATGAGAATGAGCACCAGCGATACGCCCACAATGGCCATGGCATAGGAGGTTCTGCCTTTTTTGGTGCCAAACTTGCCTACCTGCGACATAAGCGAATGAAAAAGTAAAACGGGTGAGTAAATACGGGCGGCAGCGGGCCGCTGTGCGGGCAAAAATAACGGAATAAGGCTTTCCTTATTTTTGCGGTCCTGTGTATAACGATGGCTGCCGGGCGCTATTGCCCGGCCCTATTACCCATAAAAATTGTGTAACAGCTTTTTAACAGGACCCGCCGTAGCGCCGCTATGGCTGGTGCGGGCAGCGCTACATGCCTGCCGCACCATGCAAACAACCGCCTGCCCGCAGGCACCAAAACAACAGAAGAGACCCGGCAAATGGAATACAACTTTAACGCCATTGAGAAAAAATGGCAACAGGCATGGAAAGACAATGGCACCTACCAGGTACCCAACCAAAGCAGCAAGCCGAAGTACTATGTGCTCGATATGTTTCCGTACCCCAGCGGGGCGGGGCTGCATGTGGGCCATCCGCTGGGCTACATTGCCAGCGATATTTTTAGCCGCTATAAGCGCCTGAAGGGCTACAATGTACTGCACCCCATGGGCTACGATGCCTTTGGCCTGCCGGCCGAGCAGTATGCCATAGAGCATGGTGTGCACCCGGCGGTTAGCACGGCGCAAAACATCAACAACTTTCGGAAGCAGCTGGATAATATTGGCTTTTGCTACGACTGGGACCGTGAAGTACGCACCTGCGAGCCCGGCTATTACAAATGGACGCAGTGGATTTTTCTGCAGTTGTTCAACAGCTTTTTTAACCGGCAGACCCAAAAGGCCGAGCCCATCAGCCAGCTGATCGCTTGTTTTGAAAAAGAAGGCAATGCCACGCATCCCTTCCCGAACGAAAAGTTTAGCCTGTCATCGGTCATCCCTCATCTGTCATCTTCATTTACTGCTGCCGATTGGAACAACTTCGACGACGCCACCCGCCAAACCATCCTGATGGAATACCGGCTGGCCTACTGCGGCTATGGTGAGGTAAACTGGTGCGAAGCCCTGGGCACAGTGCTGGCCAACGATGAAGTGGTAAATGGCGTGAGCGAACGGGGTGGCCACCCTGTGGTGAAGAAGAAACTGCGCCAGTGGTACCTGCGCATTACCGAATATGCCGACCGCCTGCTGCAAGGCCTGGAGACCATTGACTTCAGCGATGCCATGAAGGAAATGCAAACCAACTGGATTGGGAAGAGCTATGGGGCGGAGATTGT
>JALOMC010000324.1 GCA_025455665.1 Chitinophagaceae bacterium
CAACTAAAGCTGCTCCGGTTCGGCTTATCGGCCGTCGCCATCCAGCAGGTTGCCCAGGCCGCCCAGGATGCTGCCTTCTTCTTTGCGCTGGTAGGTGCCATAGGCCAGTATGCGGCTGGCCAGGCGGCTTACCGGCAGGGTTTGTATCCACACTTTACCCGGCCCGCGAAGCGAGGCAAAAAACAGGCCTTCGCCACCAAAAATGCTGTTGCGGATGCCGCCCACAAACTGGATATCGAAATCGACGGTATGGGTGTAGGCTACAATGCAGCCGGTATCGATGCGCAACAGCTCGCCGGGCTGCAGGGTACGCTCAAACACGTGGCCGCCGGCATGCACAAAGGCCATGCCATCGCCTTCCAGCTTTTGCATAATAAAGCCTTCGCCGCCAAACAGGCCACTGCCCAGCTTGCGCTGAAACTCGATGCCGACGCTGACGCCGCGGGCTGCGCACAAAAAAGCATCTTTCTGGCATACCACGTAGTGGCCCAGTTCGCTCAGATCCAGCGGAATGATTTTGCCCGGGTAGGGCGATGCAAACGCCACCCGCTTTTTGCCCTGGCCTACGTTGGTAAAGGCTGTCATGAAAAGGCTTTCGCCCGTCAGCAGGCGCTTGCCGGCGCTAAATAGTTTGTCGAGCAGGCCACCACCACCGCCGCTGCGGCTGCCATCGCCAAAAATGGTTTGCATCTGAATGCCGTCGTCCATCATCATAAAGGCGCCAGCTTCGGCAATGGCGGTTTCGCCGGGGTCCAGTTCTACATCTACATACTGCATTTCTTCGCCGTAAATGCGGTAGTCTATTTCGTGTGCTATGGGCATGGAAATGAAAAAAGTAGCAACGTAGCCCGGCCTTGCTTAGCGGTGGCTGCCCGTGGCAGATGGTATCAAAAACAAAAGCCTGCTCTCCGGAGAACAGGCTTTTGCAAAACTGGTCATTCGCCATTAAGAAGCAGCAGGTGCTTCGGGCGCTGCTGGTGCCTCTGCGGGGGCAGGAGCAGGAGCGGGAGCCGGTGCAGGGGCCGGCGCAGCTACTTTTTTAGCGGCCTTCTTTTTAGGAGCAGCCTTCTTGGCAGCGGCTTTTTTAGGAGCTGCCTTTTTGGGCGCAGCCGCCTTTTTAGGAGCCGCTTTTTTGGGCGCTACTTTCTTAGCAGCGGCTTTCTTTGGCGCTGCTTTCTTCGCTGCCTTTTTGGGCGCAGCCGCTTTTTTAGGAGCAGCTTTCTTTACCGCTTTTTTGGCGGCTTTTTTGGGCGCAGCCTTCTTGGCTACTTTTTTGGCGGCCTTCTTAGGGGCAGCTTTTTTCGCTGCCTTTTTTGGAGCAGCAGCTTTCTTTTTGGGGGCTGATTTTTTAGAGGTGGCCATCTGTAAAAAATTTAGGTACGTGAATTTAACTGTGAATGCTATAGGCCACTGCAAACACCATTAAAAGTGGAAAAAATGTACATAGCCCCCACCAATGACAGACATAAAAAAAGATGGCCGGGTATCGGCCATCTTTTTGTAGTGGAGTACGGGCTGGTAAGTTGGTTTAGAACCAGCTACCAATCCAGGTTTCATTGGCTTCGCCTTTCAGGCGCTTGCGGCGCAAGGCTACTTTGCGACGGTGGATGAGCGACGCCACGATGCTGAGCGGAATGAATAGCAACGTGAGCGGCGGCACGCCCAGGAAGCTGATCCATTTGCCACCAAAAGCACGGCGCATGGGGCGGCGCAGGCGTTCGGCCATCAGGTACATGGCGGGCACTACAATCAGTGTCATAAAGAAGGCGAAGATGAGACCGTAGATGATGGTCCAGCTCAGCGGCTTCCAAAACACGGCATTATCGCCACCAAAGAAGATGTGCGGATTGAGCTCTTCGAACATGGCAATGAAGTCGATATTGAGGCCCACTGCCAGCGGAATGAGGCCCAGGATGGCAGCTACTGCCGTCAGCAACACCGGAATGATACGGGTTTTGCCGGCTTGTATCACCGCTTCGCGGGTACGCATGCCACGGCTGCGCAGTTCATCGGCAAACTCGATGACCAGGATACCGTTTTTCACCACAATACCTGCCAGGCCCACAATACCAATACCGGTCATCACCACAGATACCTGCATGCCCGACATGGCAAAACCCAACAGCACCCCAATAACGGAGAAGACAATTTCGGTAAGGATAATAATTGGCTTGCTGATGCTATTGAACTGCAGTACCAGGATGAACAGGATGAGTGCCAGTGCAACCAGCAGGGCATTGGCCAGGAAGGTGCCGGCTTCTTCCTGCTGTTCGCCTTCGCCGGTTTGGGCAATGGTTACATCATCGGGCTTCTGGCGGAAGTTTTCCAGCACTTTGGTCAGTTCGGCATTGACGGCAGTTGGGGTATAGCCCTGGCTGGTAAGCACATTGCTGTACAGGGTAATGACCCGCTTCAGGTTTTTGCGCTTTACACTGCCGTAGGTGCTGGTCAGATCGATGGTAGCAACAGCTGAAATAGGTACCTGCTTGATTTGTCCGGTATTGAAGTCGCGGAACGTGATGCGCATATTCAAGAGGTCGCTCAGGCTATGGCGCTGCATTTCATTGCTGCGTAGCTGAATCTTGTATTCATCTTCGTCGTCCTTCAGTTTGCTTACTTCTTTGCCAAACAATGCTGTTCGGATTTCCATCCCGATCTGACCGGTGCTGATGCCTTCTATCATGGCCCGCTGGCGGTCGACTGAAATAGTGATTTCGGGGTTTTGGAGGTCCACGTCCATCTTCAGCTCTTCGATGCCAGGCACCCGATTGGTATCGAGGTAATTGCGCAGTGCCAATGCAGTGCGGGTCAGGCTTTCAAAGTTTTCGCTGCTGATTTCGATGTTGACGGGCGGCTGTGTCGGGGGGCCATTGCTTTCTTGCGCTACCGATATTTCAGCACCCGGAATGCCTTTGATAGCGGCGCGGATGGAATCGAGGTAAGGGGCGGTACTGGCGCCGTGGCGCTTTTCAAACTCTACAAAACTTACCTGAATACGGCCCAGTTCGGCACGGGTGCTGCGGTCGCCGCTGTTGGGGTCGCTGGCGCCTACTGCCACGTTGCTGATCACACTTTCTACCAGCGGGTTTTGCTGGCCGTTTTCCATGCCCAGCACTTTGTACACCCGCTTTTCCAGCGTTTGCGTAATGCTATCGGTATAGCGTACATCGGTGCCCGAAGGCAGCTTCAGGTACACGTATACAAAGTTGGGATCGCCATTGGGGAAGAACACAATGGGTACGCGGCCCGAACTGACAGCACTGCCGAATATCATGAACGAACCTACCAGCAGGCCAAACAAGCCGACGATGATCCATACGGGGCGCCGACCGGCCAGCGACCAGCGCAGCAACTTTTCGTACTGGCGCATCAGTGCCGGCAAAAAGCGGTTTTGAAAGCCTTTGATCATGCCGTCGAGCACGTAGGCATTGACGACCATGAGGATGCCAAAAAACAGCAGCAGGTTGCCAAAGAAGTACCAGAGGCCGCCGCCGCTGCTCATGCCTATCAGGTCGAGTAAGGCGCCCACTATCAGCAGGATCCAGAGCAAAGGCTTGCGAAAAACGGCTGATTTTGGTTTTACCTCATGGCTCTCTTCGTGGTTCATGAAATCAACCGCGAACACAGGGTTCATGATAAAGGCCACAATGAGCGATGCTGTAAGCGTGAAGATGAGCATGGCCGGCAGGTAGATCATGAACTTGCCAATAAGCCCGGGCCAAAACAGCAGCGGAAAGAAGGGAGCCAGGGTAGTAAGCGTACCGGTAAGTACGGGAATGAACACTTCGCCGGCGGCGTAGCGGGCCGACATTTCGGCGCTGATACTGCCGCGGCCCTCGGTAAAGATGCGGTGCGTGTTTTCAATCACCACAATGGCATCATCTACAATGATGCCCAGGCCAAACAGCAGGGCAAACAGTACAATGAAGTTGAGGGTAATGCCAGTGCCCACTATGAGATCGCCCACGGGCAAAAACACGAAGGCTACAAACATGCTCAGCGGCAC
>JALOMC010000325.1 GCA_025455665.1 Chitinophagaceae bacterium
GTTCTTTGGCCGCAAAAATTTTTACCAGGCTTTCTTCCCGCAGGGCGTTTGCCGCCAGGCCATACACCGTTTCGGTTGGAATGGCCACCAGTTCGCCAGCCTGCAGCCAGCGGGCCGCTGCTGCTACATCGGTGCCAATAACGGTATCAAAAACAGGAGCCATAAAGGGCTGCAAAACTACAGTGCCGCCAGCTATCGGGGCAAAAAGATAGCCAGGCTGATGGGAGTACCCGCCAGCCTGAGCGGACCAAGTTGATAATCGGCTGCTACTTGAAACGCATCGTAGTCCCGCTGGGCCATCCATGCCACGATGCCCTGCGCACTGCTTCCAAACCGCTGCAGATGGCGATCGTCTAGCTCTATACAAAGCGTGGGGCGGTATTGTGCCAACAGTTGCTGCATGCCTTGCAGTGCCAGCCACTCGCCGCCCTCAATGTCAAGCTTGATGCAGGTAGGAGGAGAGATGGGTAATGGCTGCGCTTGTAGCCATTCATCCAATGCCCATACTTCCACCAGGGTGCCCGGGGTGAGGGAATCAGAAGCAGCCAGTGAGTGCATGCCTCTGTTTTCAGCACCGGCTTCATACAACGGAAGTTGGCTGCGGCTGGCACCCAATGCCACAGGAGCCATATGCAGGCGTGCCTCCATACCGGCATTCAGTTGCAGGTTGTGCCGAAGCCGCTCCAAATTGCCCGGCGCCGGCTCAAAACAGCAGCTTTGCAGCTGCGGCAGCTCATGGGCCAGGTATAGCGAGTGAAAACCAATATTCGCCCCCACATCGTACAGTACGGGTTGCTTTTGCCCGGCCAAATGTGCCTTGAGCCATTGTAATTCAGGCAGTTCATAGCCATCGTACCAAAATATTTGCCGCTCAATATGCTCCCCCAATTGGCAGCGAATCAGGCACCCGTTGGGCAATCGCTTTAAAAAATCGTGCCCCAGCAAGCCCTGCCATTTCAGCGCAGCCAACAGGTATTTGAGCCCCCGGTGTGGAAACCGAAAACGCAGGGCATACCATTGGATGAACCGGCGCAGCATAGGCATCAAAATAATGATACTTTTGGCTGCCATGTCGCAGCTAAATGGTTATGCCCTATGGATTTGTAGTTGGTACCCCAATGAACTGGACCCGCTGACCGGCGATTTTTTGCAACGCCATGCGCAGGCAGTTTCGCTTTACATGCCTGTGCAGGTGTGGGCATTCATTCATGATGATAAGGGCCGCATTACTACCACCAGCCACCAGGTAACGCGGCAAGCCGGACAGCTGACCGAAACGGTAGTGTACTTCCATGTAGCAGCCACTGGCATCAAACTGCTGGATAGCTGGCGGCGCTGGCGGGCCCAATACAAGCTGGCCCGTCAACTGGTAGCA
Source organism: Chitinophagaceae bacterium (assembly GCA_025455665.1). Classification (GTDB taxonomy): domain Bacteria; phylum Bacteroidota; class Bacteroidia; order Chitinophagales; family Chitinophagaceae; genus Phnomibacter. Next base: position 1,376 of record JALOMC010000325.1, read on the forward strand.
ACATTGGACAACAAGCCGGTGCTCATGCACGCCCAAATAGCTGTGTATGCCGCTTTCATAGTGCGCCGATTGGCCCATCGATGGCAGGTGCCCTACTTCATTTCGGAACAATGGACCGAATACCTGGCAGAAGCTCGTCCCAATTTTGCACATGCCAATGCATGGGTTCGCTGGCAATGGAAACTGGCGATGCAGGGTGCAGCGGGGGTGTCGGCCGGCTCGCAGTACCTGGCCCGCCGGCTACAGCAATTGGCCGGCAGGCCGGTGGTACGTATTCCTAATGTGGTAAATACAGCAGTATTCAATTCCTCCGAAGTCACCGATTCGCTGCCGCAGCTGATTCATGTTTCTACTTTTTCGGCTCAAAAACAGCCCGAACATATTTTGCAGGCTTTTGCACAGGTAGTAGCCCGACAGCCCAAAGCCCGACTGGTGATGGTGGGCCCACACCGACCACATTTGCAGGCGTTGGCGGCTGCGCTGGGCTGCCAGCAGCAAATAAGCTGGCTGCATGAAATGCCACAGCCCGAGCTGGTAAAGGAAATAGCCCGCAGCAAAGCACTCCTCTTGTTTTCGGCCTTCGAAACGTTTGGCTGCGTGGTAATTGAAGCGCTGGCGGTGGGCGTACCGGTCATAGCATCCGACATTCCGCCCATGCGAGAGCTGCTCACCCGGCCGGCACAAGGGTGGCTGGTGCCACAAGGGCAGGTGCCGGCATTGGCCGAGGCCATGGAGCGGGCCCTGCTACAACGCGATAGCCCTGCAGAGCGCATGCCACTTTCAACAGAAACCTGCGCCGAATTTTCCTACCAAAACGTGGGCGCCGCATTCATTCGATTCTACCAACAGGCCCCGACCAGTTTTGAATGATGTAATAAATTGATTTTCAATTGCTTCATTCTATTCCCATTTGTGGGTAAATGCAGCCAATTTTTCGCCTGAAAAAGGGGGTATTCCGGTACATTTGTGCCCCTTGTAAACGTGGATATGGAAGAACAGCAATTACCGCAAGAAACGAACGATTTTAACCGGGTCATTCAGGTCAATATCGAAGAGCAAATGAAGACTGCCTACATCGACTATTCGATGTCGGTAATTGTGGGCAGGGCTTTGCCAGACGTACGAGATGGCCTGAAGCCAGTTCACCGCCGCGTACTGTACGCCATGAATGAGTTGGGGCTCGACTTTGGCAAGCCGTTCAAAAAAAGTGCCCGTATAGTAGGTGAGGTGATGGGTAAGTACCACCCACACGGCGACTCCAGCATTTACGATACCATGGTGCGCATGGCGCAGGATTGGAACATGCGCTACACGCTGGTAGACGGCCAGGGTAACTTTGGCAACCAGGACGGCGACCCGCCGGCCGCCATGCGATACACCGAAGCCCGCTTGCAAAGACTTGCCGAAAACCTGCTGGTAGATATCGAGAAAGAAACAGTTGATTTTCAGCTCAATTTCGACGATAGCTTAGAAGAGCCTACAGTACTGCCTACCCGTATTCCGCAGCTGTTGGTAAATGGTGCTGCCGGCATTGCGGTGGGCATGGCTACCAATATGCTGCCCCACAACCTGGGCGAAGTGGTAGACGGCTGCATTGCCTACATCGAAAACCGTGATATCACCGCCGAAGAACTGATCAAGTATGTAAAAGGTCCGGACTTCCCGACAGCTGGCGTTATTCATGGCTTCGACGGCGTGAAGCAAGGTTTTTTGACCGGCCGCGGCAGGGTAGTACTGCGGGGCAAAGCCACGGTAGAATCAGACGACAAAGGCCGTGATAAAATCATCATCACCGAGGTGCCCTACCAGGTAAACCGCGATGTGCTGACCGACAAAATTGGGCAGCTGGTAAATGACAAGCTGATTGACGGCATTTCAAATGTAAACAACGAATCGAACCTGCGAGAGGGTACCCGAATCGTGCTGGACCTGAA
>JALOMC010000326.1 GCA_025455665.1 Chitinophagaceae bacterium
TGATTGGCGCCTTGTGGTGCGGCACTTTGCCCAAATGCTGGTGGTAAATGCTGTAATGATGGTGGCAGTAATACTGCTGAGCCGCTATGTGCTAAAGCCACAATTGCAAATACTGATAGACAATGCCAAAATTGCCCGTTTGCTTGCTTTGCTTATCAGTGTGGCGCTGATGCTGCCTTTTGCCTGGGCTATGATAGCCCGCAAGATGCAGCACCACGCCTACCGTACCCTGTGGCTGGATAGTAAGTACAACCATGGACCGCTGGTAACGCTAGAGGTAATGCGCAGCTTGTTGGCGGTGGCGCTGATGGGCGTATTGCTGCGTCAATACTTTTCAACCAGTGCAGCGGTGGGTACCACTTTGCTGGTACTGATGGCCGTGCTGTTTGTATTCAGGCAGCGGCTGCAGCTTTTTTATCACCGTATTGAGCGGCGGTTTTTACACAATTTGCAGGGCGATAAGCCCGGTGCTGCCAATGGCCAACTACCGCTGCTGGCACCCTGGGATGCACACTTGAGCAAGGTGCGTATCAGCCCGGGCAGCAACCTGATTGGTATAGCGCTGGAAGAACTGGCCCTGCGGGAAAAATATGGCATCAACGTGGCGTTTATCGAGCGGGGCAATCGTCTCATTTATGCGCCAGCCCGCACCGAAAAGCTATTTCCCTACGACGAAATAGGCGTGATTGGAACCGACGTGCAGCTGCAGCACTTTGCCATGCTGGTAGAAAGTGGTGCCGATGAAGAGGGCACGCCGGTAGACCTGCAGGCAGGCGAAATCATTTTGCAAAAGCTGGTGGTAGATGCCCATAATGGCCTCACAGGACAAACCATCCGGCAAAGCGGTATTCGTGAAAAAACCAATGGCCTGGTGGTGGGCATTGAGCGGAAAGGCGAACGCATGCTCAATCCATCGTCAGACACCCGGTTTGAATGGGAAGACATTGTGTGGCTGGTAGGGGAGCGAAGTAAAATTGCCCGCCATTATTTTCAGCCCGGTGTGGCCAAAACTTAGCCATCAATCATTGATTTGGCTTCCGCTATCACTTGCTTGCTGCCCATTACTATCAGGCGTTCGCCCTTCATGGCTATATAGTCGGGCTGTGGGTTGCGGCGGTATTTGCCATCGGTTTGCTTCACCCCTATCACGTTGCAGCCGGTGCGTTGCCACAGGTTCAGCTCGCCCAGGTTGATCGCTTCTGCCACTTCTATTTCAGCTATCTGAAACCGATCGTTGTGCGATACATTCAGTAGCGATAAAAACTCTTGTACATCGGGCGTCATTACCAGCGAGGCCATATGCGCACCACCTAACTTATCGGGCATTATTACATTGGTGGCACCGGCTATTTTCAGTTTTTTAATGCTATGGTCATCGCTGGCCCGGCTAATGATGGTAAGCTCAGGGCTGATCTGGCGGGCAGTGAGCACTACAAACAAATTATCGGCATCATTAGGCAAAGCAGTAATGAGGGCCCTTGCTTTCAAAATACCTGCTTCCAGCAGGGTTTCATCTTTGGTAGCATCGCCTGGTATAATCATGTCGGTATCATGATCTACTTCGGCCACCAGGTGCTGGCGCTGCTCTACTACCGTAAACGGGATACCGTTTTGTCGAAGCACTTCGCAGGCCTGCCTTCCATTGCGGCCATAGCCGCACACAATCACGTGGTTTTCCATGCGCATCAGTTTTTTGCCTTGCCGGTACAGTCGGTATTGCTTTCGCCACTCGCCATCCAGCAGCAGGCGGGTAACCATGGTAATGTAAAATGCCACCAATGCCAGGCTGGCAATGATGAGAAAAATAGTGAAGAGCTTGCCCGCTGCACTCAATGGCTCTATTTCGCCAAAACCGACGGTGCCCACGGTGATCACCGTCATGTACAGGGCATTCAGCCAGCTAAAGTCATCAATCACCACGTAGCCTACGGTGCCAATGATGGTAAGTGCCGTCAGTAACAGCACGGGTGCTGCAAAGCGCTTTAGAAGGAGCCATCGGGTGAGCTTGCCGGCCATGGTAGAAAGTGGAATGGGCTTTTTTGGTAGTTTGGGCACCTTAAATGTAGGAGCCCGCATGCAAAAGCTGTATGAGTTGCGTCATCTGTTTTGGATAAGCCTGCTATTGCTGGCATGTAGTACTACCCGCCGCACACAGCAGATGGCTGCGCCTTTGCAGCAGCTGCTGGCCGATTCGGCCCTGGTACAGGCGCATGTGGGCGTGCTGGTGAGTACGGCCGACGAGGGGCGAACCATTGCGGCGTTTCAGGCCGACAAATACTTTGTGCCCGCCAGCAATACCAAGCTATTCACCCTCTATGCCGGCCTTCGCTTTTTGGGCGATAGCCTGCCGGCTGCCGAGCTGGCCGAACTGGCACCGGGCCAGCTGCTGCTGCGCAGCATGGGCGATCCAACCTTTTTGCACCCCGACTATACCCGCCAGCCGCTGGCCGAGGTGCTGCGCCGCTACCCGCAGGTACACTGGCAAAATGCAAGCCTGCGCACCACGCCCTACGGCAACGGATGGAGCTGGAACGACTATGATGCTACCTACATGGCACCCCGAAGCAGTATGCCCATGTTTGGCAATGTCATCAGCTTTTCTGCAGCAGCCGGCCAGTTGCGTGTGCAGCCGGCAGCTGCCCGCATATTGGTGGCCAATGCCGATAGCAGGATCGATTCGGGCTTTGATGCGCAACGCCGTTTTGATGATGCCCAGTTTAGCATTTTACCAGGCCGCAACCGGCGCCTGAGCAGCACGCTGTACTTGCCTGCCGAGCAGGCGGCCCGGCTGGCCGCCGCCCATTTTGGCAATCTGTGGCGCACTGCATCGGTACCTGACTATAGCGGGCCCTGGCGCCGTGTGTACAGCCAACCTACCGATAGCATGCTGAAGCCGCTGATGCACCGCAGCGATAATTTTTTTGCCGAGCAAACCCTGCTGATGATCAGTCAGCAACTATGGGGCTACATGGATGAAGACCGGGTGATAGACAGCCTGCTGCGCACCGACCTGCAAGGACTGCCGCAGCCACCCCGCTGGGTAGATGGCAGCGGACTGAGCCGCTACAACCTGTTTAGCCCGGCCGATATGGTATGGCTGCTGCAGGCACTGCGTACCCGCTTTGGTATGAGCCGGCTGCAAGCATTGCTGGCCACCGGCAACAAAGGCACGCTGACGAACTACTACCAGGCACAGGAAGGAAAAATATTTGCCAAAACGGGTACGCTGGCCGGCGTGGTAGCGCTGAGCGGTTACTTGTATGCCGCCAGCGGAAAGCTGTTGCAGTTTAGTGTGTTGGTCAA
>JALOMC010000327.1 GCA_025455665.1 Chitinophagaceae bacterium
CTCGGCTTTCTGCTCATCACTTTTTTCATTTTTACCAATACCCTGGCCGAGCCCACGGCCATGAAGCTGGCCCTGCCCGCCGATAGCCATGACTCGATGACCGTGGCCAAAAGTGGCGCCATCACCCTGCGGGCCAGCCAGCAGCACGTGCAGTTGCTGCATGCCGCCGATGCGGCCGCCACCCGCACCTATACCTGGCAGCAGCTACCCGCTTTGCGGCAGCACCTGCTGCACATTCGCGGCCAGCTGCAGCAGCAGTTTGGTTCCGATGATCAATTGTTTGTACTCATTCAGCCCGATGCTACTGCCCACTATGGGCAGGTGGTGAGCCTGTTTGATGAAATGCTGATATGCCAGGTGCGCCGCTACAGCCTGGTAGATGCCCCATGAGCAGCCGCTGCCGCCGGGTGGCTAGGTCATGTACAAATAAAACAGGCGAATGAGAATAACCGCCCCGAACCCGATGAGCACCAGGGCACTGAACTGATGAATTTTGTGCAGGGTAGCCGGCGTAAGCAAGCGGCGGATGCGGCCGGCAAAGTACACCTTGGCCAGGTCGGTGGCCAAAATGGTGCCCAGGCAGGTGCCAAATAGCAGGGCACGATCTTCCAGCGGCAAAAAGGCGAAGGCCGTACAGGTAGTGAGCCAGAAAAGAATGGGCCCGGGATTGAGCAGGTTCATAAAAAAACCTTGCAGGGTATAGCGGGCCATGTCGCGGCGGCGCACACTTACGGCTATGTCGGTTTTGCTGTCTTCCCGTGGGTCTTTGCCAAAAAAGAAGCTGTAGGCACCCATAATGATGAGCAAGATGGCACCACCGGCGGCTATCCAGCTTTCATACCGCAGGGCGGTGCGCACCAGCTCGGCGGCCAGGTTGCCCAGCAGCACCAGCAGCAGGTCGCTCAGGCTTACACCGGTTACAAATGCATAGCCGGCTTTGTGGCCCAGCTTCATGCTCACTTTCAAAATAGCAAACACAATCGGCCCAACCGATACCGACAGCAAAAGCCCTAATCCGATGCCTTTTACAAACAAGTCCATGGGCTGCTAAAGCAGGGTTGGCCGGCACTACACCTTGGCACCCGGGCCTACTTTTATATTATGCGATTTCAAAAATGCCTGCCAGTCGTCCCACATGTTGCCCTTCAGCACCCGCGGAAACTTGTGCTGGGCACCAATTTTGCCTTTGCTGGCCAAAAAATCGATGAAGGCATGCTCGGGCAGCACCGTCACTTTTACTTCTTTCAAAGCGTGGCGGCGCTCCACAGCATAGTCATCGTTTATCTGCTGCAGGCAGGCGTCTATGCGTTGTTGTAGTTGTTTTTCATCTACGGGGTCGTCGCAGGCTATAAACCAATGGTGCCCGAAAAACGAGCCCACGGGCACGCCGGCAACCGTAAATTCAGGAATGCACACATTCAGATCGGCCGATACCATTTGCACGGCCCGGTTCATGTTTTCTACACTCAGGTGCTCGCCCACCAGGCTCAAAAAGTGCTTGGTGCGGCCGGTAATGACGATTTCGAGGTGCTCCAGGTCTACAAAGCGAATGGTATCGCCAATGAGGTAGCGCCAGGCACCTGCATTGGTGCTGATGAGAATGGCGTATTCGCGGCCTTCTTCTACCTCGTGTATCATGTAGGCCTCTGCATGGGGCAGCAGGTTGCCTTCGGCGTCAAAGTGCTTATCGTCGAAGGGTACAAATTCGAAGAAGATATTGTTGTTGATGGCCAGCTTCATGCCTTTGGCGTGCTGGCGGCTTTGGTAGGCCAGAAAACCTTCGCTGGCCAGGTAGGTTTCGATGTAGGTGATGGGTTTGCCCAACAGTTTTTCGAAGCTGCGTTTGTAGGGCTCAAAGGCTACGCCGCCGTGCACATAAAAGCTGAGGTTGGGCCACAGGTCGTGAATGTTGTTGAGCTGGTAGCGTTCGATGATGCGCTCCATGCACAGCTGTAGCCATGCCGGCACGCCTATGATAAAGCCGATGTCCCAGTTGGGCGCATTTTCTACAATCTCTTCAATCTTGGTTTCCCAGTCACGAACCCTGGCTATTTTTTTGCCCGGCTTGTACAGCCGCTGAAACCAGAAGGGAATGTTTTTTTGCTGAATGCCGCTGAGGTCGCCGGCGTAGTAGGTGGGTCCTTTTTGCAGTTCGGTACTGCCGCCCAGCATCAGCCAGCCTTTGGGCAGGGCGCCAAAGTTTACATCGTGGTAGCTGGTCAGGCTGAACAGCTGGCGCAGGCTGGTGAGGGTATTGGCCTTTATCAGGTCTTTGGTAATGGGAATGTATTTGCTGGCGGCCTCGCTGGTGCCGCTGCTGAGGGCAAAAAATTTGATTTGGCCGGGCCAGCACACGTCGGGCACACCCTGCAGGGTTTTGTGCCAGTAGGCGGTGTACAGCTTGCTATAGTCGTAGGTAGGTACCCGCTGCTGAAACTTTTTGCCCGGGTGCTTGCTCAGCAGTATTTCATCAAAGCCAAACTGCTGGCCAAACTCGGTGTAGCGGGCCTTGGTCAGCAGTTTTTTCAGCACCCGCAGCTGCATGCGGCGGGGGTCGCCGTTGGCGATGTTCAGCCGGCGGGCAATCGTTTCTGGCAGTTTGATATCGAGCAATGGCATAATGGGCAGCAACAAACAAATATAAAGGTGCACGAATGTACAGGTTTGGCACCCTACAAGCTTTGCCGGTGGGCCAAATGCCCATCAGGCAGCCGGCAGCGGCCGGCGCCAGGCTATAAAGGCACCCACCAGCATACAAGCCGCGGCTGCTGCCAGTGCCGTGGTGGCCACGGTGGGGTATGCCGCCTGCTGCCCACGGTAAATGCCGCCCAGTGCCCAGGCCAGCACCAGTACCGGTGCGGCTACCCGCAGGCGCCAGCTCAGCCAGCTGGCCAGTGCGGTGGCTATTGCCATCATGCACATCGACCAGCCGGCGGCACCCAGCGCTCCGCCCTGCCAGCCGTAGTGTACCAGCAGGGCCGTGGTATTGGCAATGGTGGCCACGCAGATCCAGCCGAGGTAAATGACCACCGGTATAAAAGCTGCCCACCTGAAAGCGCCCCGGGCAGCAGGCAGCCAGCGCAGGGCCAGGGCTACCAGGGTGGTCAGCAGCGCCAGCATCATGAGCAGGCTGAGGGCTACCTGCAGGTAGTGCCAGGCCAGTATCCAGCTGGCATTCAGCACGCAGCTGAGCCAAAACAGGGACCAGCCCTGCTGCAATGCCGCGGTAGCGGCCGGCTGGCGCTGTACGCTGGCATATACCAGCAGGGCCAGTAGCCAGCCATAAATCAGGCTCCAGATGCCCTGACCGGTATTGTAGCCATTGATAGGAAGGATATTGGCCAGCGCATTTACAACAATGGTGGCGGCAAACAGCCCCCAGCTGAGGGCCAGCGATAAACGAGGATGCATGCTGCAAGGTAAGGCCCTGCACGGCTGCTGACGGGGGCTGCCGGCAGCCAAAAAATTTGTTTGGCTGAACAGGTGGAGCCCTTATTTTTGCAGCCCCTTCGGGGAAATTCCTCCTTAGCTCAGTAGCATCTGACTGTTAATCAGAGGGTCGCTGGTTCAAGTCCAGCAGGGGGAGCTTGATAATCAAAGCGTTACGAATAAAATCGTGACGCTTTTTTCATTATGTGACCTCAAATGTGACCTGAGATTCGGGTAACATCAATAACCACATAACAAAGAAGAGAAAACAGCTTGAAGTGTTTTGGCAATGCGGAGCCATTGCCATCATTTAGTATTGAATGGCTACCGGATGATTTGGTTCACCGTATTCGGACAAAGGCCCAGATATTGGCAAAACTCTTCGATGGTTACCACCTGATGCGGCTGCTTCTGGAAGTGCTCCTTGATCTTTTTAATCAAGTCTCTGCCATAGCGTTCACTTTTGCCTGTTACTAACTGGATGTCCTTAGGATATATGCAAATTCTTTGCATGGTTCAATACTCTATCTATACTTTATCTATACTGTAAATACCTGTTTGGTATTGTAAAAATACTAAATAGTTTACCATGATAAATAGGTTTAATATGGAAAAATCGGCAAGGGTGCCGAAAGCTGGAAGTGCTTAATTGGTAAGGCTTTGGGCGTGTGGTAAATTCGGATTGCAATTCGCATCAATCACTAAAATCGTTATCAAATGGCACGTCAAAAAGGTATTATCAAACTCGATGGCACTATTGGTGGCATCACATTCTACAAATCGCAGGACGGGTACCTGGCCCGTGAAAAGGGCGGGGTTGAAGGTGACCGCATTGCCAACGATCCATCGTTTGCCCGTACACGGGAAAATGGTGCAGAATTTGGCCGGGCCGGTAAGGCGGGCAAATTGCTTCGCACTGCATTCCGGGCACTGCT
>JALOMC010000037.1 GCA_025455665.1 Chitinophagaceae bacterium
GTACCTGCAGGTGTATTCAGCTGCGATGCAATGGGCGTATTCAGCAGGCTGGTGCCAAATAACAGCGGCACTACTCTATCTGTAGGCACATCGTACACCAGTGCAAACCAGGCACCAGCCCTGTTGAACACCTGAATGCGAGAAGGATTGAGCAGGGCGCCACCCAGATTGCCCAACAGCGTACTGACCGGCAGGTTGGCCAGACTGCTGCCAAAATCGAGCCTTGTCAACTGACCGGCAGCCGAACTGTTGACCACCAGCGCCAACCAGCGATTGCCTTCCTTTACAAATGCTACGTCTTCGGGGCCCGCAAAGCCACCTACACTGGTCAGGTCTTCTGCCGCAGGGCTGGTATTGCGAATGCTGGCGCCCAAACTAATGCGCACAAACGGGTAGGCCACGTTCATACCATTGGTATTGATACCCACTACGAAAAGGAACCATTGCCCGTTATCATTCACCAAATGCAGGTTGCCTTTCCCGGCGTTGGTGTTTATCAGTCCGCCAAAGTCGCCCAGCGAAGTGATGGTCGGATTGTTGTTTGCCCAACTGTTGCCAAAATCGAGGCGGCTAAGCGATCGCCGGCCGGCACCGTGCAGAACGAATGCAAAATGCTCTCCCTGCTGGCTACCAAAAGCAGCTGCTATCACCCAGCCCAACGACGGCAGCGGAATTTTCTCCAGCCGGGGTGTCATTTCCCAAGAGGGCTCGCAGAAGTTCCAACGAAAAGTAGTAGCGCCCGAACTGGTATTGGTAATGGGCACAATGGTGCCGGTGCAAGCGGTATCGGGCATAGCAAACGCAGCCGTCTGCGACCTTGCGACGATTGCCAACAGCAGCCCGCAGGCCGTCCAAAAGAGTTTTTTTGGTAAAATGCTCACCCACTATCGAAGATAAGCGGCTGCTGGCGGAAGTGAGGCCCCGAGTCAGGTCAGGCTTCATTCCAAATTTGCCAGGCAGCCTCGGCCTGGCCCACCAGCATGTCGTAGCCGTTCTTTACGGTGGCGCCCTGCTGCCGGCCCTGCTGCATAAAGCGGGTGGTGGCGGGGTTGTATACCAAATCGTACAGCAGGTGCTGTGTGGTCAGTGCCTGGTAGGGCAAAGGCGGTTGCTCCTCTACGTTGGGGTAGGTACCCAGCGGTGTGGTATTGACAATGAGGGTGTGCTGTGCTACTACCTGCGGAGTCAATTGCTCATAGGTGATATCAGAACCCTCGTGCAGTTGGCGGCTTACCACCTGGTATGCAATGCCCAGCCGCTGCAATACGTGCAGCACGGCTTTGGAAGCGCCGCCATTGCCCAGCACCAGCGCCTGCCGGTGATGAGGCTGCAGCAGCGGCAAAAGAGTTTGCTCAAAGCCAATCCAATCGGTATTAAAACCGGTGAGCTGCCCATTTCGAATACGGATGCAGTTGCAGGCCTGCAGGCTGGCCGGCAGCGCCGCCACATCATTCAAAAATGGCAGCACCTGCTGCTTGTACGGAATGGTCACATTCAGCCCCACTAATTGAGGGTATTGCTGCAGCAGCGCTGAACTTTTGGGTGAAGTAGTTTCTGGAAAACGAATGCGTGAGCGGAAAACCAATCAGGCCGAAGAGGCGCATCAGGCTTCTTGTTTATCGAGGTACAGGTGAAATGTATCGCCCCGCAGTCCTATCCGCATCGCTTCCAGCGGAATGACTTCGGTAGGAGCAATATTGCCCAGGTTGGCATTGCAGCCCAGCAGTTCCAAGAAGTAGAGCTGTTGTGCCTTTTGCGGCGCCTCCCAAATAATGCGTTCGCCGGGTATCTGGGTCAGTATTTCCTGCACCAGGCCTTCGCGTACTTCGCCGCTGCCGCGGTAAATACCCACATTGCCTGCTTCACGGGCTTCGGCTATTACATAGCTACTGCCGGCACTCAATTCGGCCCGCATCAGTTCTATCCACTTGTAGGGGGGTATAATGTGGGCGGCATCTTTACTGCCTACTTCACTCAGCACCAGGCCGTGGCGGGTCAGCTTTTCTATGTAGCCGCATTTTTCGGCATGCGGAATGGTGATACTACCGTCACTTACCTCAATCCAATCAATGCCGTAGTCTTTGCATACAGCTATGTAGTCATCAAACTGGTTGCGGATTACAAAAGCTTCGAAAAGCGTACCACCGAAGTAAATGGGGATACCATAGCTTTTATAGGTTTCAATTTTCTTGCGCAGGTCGGGGGTTACAAACGAGGTTCCGAAGCCCAGTTTTACCACATCTATATGCGGTAGGGAAACACTCATGAAGTTTTTGACTTCTTCAATGCTCAATCCCTTGTCCATCACCATGGTAATGCCATTTGTCCGCGGCTTTTGGTGCCGGTCTGGCATCTGGGTTAGCGGAAAGTTCATCATACGCTTTCTGTTTTTTTTGACGGCTGCAAACGTAATGGAAAAATAAAAAGTGGGGTTATGATGTAGGTCACGCTTTGTACACACAAAAAAGGGCCCGGGTGCCTGCTGGCGGCCCGGAGCCCCATGGTTGTTGTTTATCGAAAGTACTTAGCGTTTTCCTTTTTTCTTTTTCAAATAGTGGTTGGCCAGCTCTACTACTTTGGCTATTTGCAGCAAGCCGGGTACCATGTCTACCATTTTTTTAAACCCCTGTGGATGCACCGAAAGCGCCTGCTCCAATTGTAGCAGGGCTTCCTTGGTTTTGCCGGCACCAAACAAAGCGGCGCTGGCAGTATACAAAAACAGCGGATGCTGACGGGTCGACTCCATGGCATGCAGGCTTTGTGTGTAGGCTTCTTCGTAAAAACCCGCCTGCAGCAGCACCTCTACCAGGGCTTCTTGTCCACGTACATTTTTGGGCTTTAGCTGCACCACTACCGCGTAGTACTGAGCGGCCTCTTTCAGCCGGTTCAGTTGCAGCATACAATCGCCCATCAGCAGGTTAAAATCGGGTTGGCTGCGGTGCAGGCGCATGGCATTTTCCAGCTGTTTAATAGCTTTTTCAAACTTGCTTTCGCGGTAGTAGGTGATGGCAATTTTGTAATGGATGCGGCTGTCTTCGGGGCTGATATGGCTGGCCTTTTTATAATAAAAGCGAGCCTGCGCAAAGTTTTCGAGCTTGTGATAGCAATGCCCCAGCGCCTCGTAAATCACGTCTTCGGGCCGGGTCATTTCCACCACTTTCTCCAGGCAATCAATTGCCTCTTTAAAGCGGCGCAGCCTGATGTAAGCATCGGCCATGTTCCGATAGGCAATGTCCAGCTTTTCATCGATTGCCACGGCATACTGGTAGGCATCTATCGCTTTTTCGTACAGCTTCAGGCCCTGAAAAGCCGTAGCCAGGTTGAACCATGCCAGTTCATTGTACGGGTGCTCATCTATGATCCACTGGTGCAGCTTAATGCTTTCTTCCATGCGGCCGGTAAAGTCGGCCCAAAAACAAATCTTCAGCAGCGCTTCTTCATTATTCGGATCTTCTTCCAGTATCAGCTTCATGCAGTCAAATACTTTCTGAAAATCCTCATAATCGTCGTACACATCGGCCAGTTCAAAAAGTAGTTCCAACCGCTCTTCGCCCTCAAATCGGCCCAGCGATTCTTCCAGTATCCGGGCCGCTTTTTCGGGTTCGTCCAGTGCCAGGTAGGCATCCGTTTTTAGTATGTACAGGCTGATATCGGTCTGGTCGTACAACTCGGCTGTTTCCAGCACGGCCAATGCAGCCGCAAACTGTTGCTCGGCTATCAAAAAGTCGGCCTTGCGAAACATCAGCTGGGCAGCAAACGGAAAATGCTCCAGACCTATGTTGGCAGCCTCAAGGGCCGCTGGCACGTCATCCTGGTCGTCGAAGTAATCGATGATCCGCTCAAAGTCTTCTTCCTCAATAAACGCGGCCTGGCGCCCTTTTTTGAGGTTTTGGTAGGCTTTCAGCAATTCCTGCATCTCCTCTCGCTCCCTTCTGTTCGAAAAATTTGCCATGGGCTAGTCGTTTCTTAAAGCTACCACCATTGGTTGGTCTGCCCCTGTGGGCATTGGCCGGTTTTATCCACTTTGTCACAACAATTTTGGATAAGCGGCGTTCTAATGTTTAACAATTCTTAAAAAACCATTTACATTCGCATCCATGAACCGCCGTTTCATTTCACCTCGCCTGGCCCGTGCTGCCGCTGCTAGCCTGCTGCTAGCCGCACTGGCACTGCATAGCGGGCAGGTAAATGCAGCGAAGGGTGGCGGCAAAGAAAAGAAAGGGTTTGTGCTGAGGTTCAGCGGTTTCGACCTGAAAACACCGGCTGCGGGCACCTCCCTCCTTCAATCGGGTTTGCACTACCGCGGCAGTTTCAGCAATTTTCAGCGGAGCCCCCAGCAAACCACTATCAACTCCATCATTACATTTCAGCGTGGCAATACCACCTTTATCTATCCTTACCGACACCAGGTAAACGTGCCCCGCTTCAAAACGCCTCAAAAGCCTGCTAACTAAAAGAGCGGGCTTTTTTATTGCTGCGCAAATTCCAGCACCTTGTACCCCGTTTTGGGCAGTTCAAACATACCGGTGGCCACCATGGTAGCCTGTACCGATTGCGCCGTGTAGCTCAGCAGTACTCCATTGCTACCCAACTGGTATTCCAGCGGCAGCCCGCCAAGCGCCTCAAATAGCGGGTCGTAGCCGGCTGCCAGCGGCTTCAGGTCGGGGCAGTAAAACACCACTACCTCAGCACCATCCTTCATTTTGCCCACCGCTTTCAGGCAAGTGTAGCCCGCTATCTGCTTTGTTTCGGTCAGTTTGGTAAAGCTGGCCCCTGCATAGCGCTGATGGTATTTTTGCCAATTGCCATCTTCCAGCGGCAGCAGGTACTTTTCAGCTCCATTTTGCTTCAGTATGAATCCTTCTTTGTCTTGCGCATCATACACCGTGCTTTGGTTGCGCAGGTTGCTTTTAAAGTCGAGTCGGGCCCGATAGCTTTTGATATACAGCGTTTGGGTAGCCCCGCCAAAAGCGCTGGCCACGGTGGCATTTTCGGCACCTTTCAAAATGTCTATTTTGTACTCCACCACCCCTTCGGTAAATATTTTCTGCCCCATACCCACCATACTGGCAGCAGTCAATAAAATCGTGATCAGTGTTTTCATGTATCGCATATTTTTTTTGACCCGGCCACCACTACACCGGCAGCACGTCCAAGGGCAGGCCATTTGCATTCATGTGCATTTTACAGCGCTGCTGCCAGCAAGTTAGCTATTCTACCAAGGCAGCCAATGCCATTTTAACGGCTGCATGGCCAAAAAATCGGTTGATTGCCAATACGATGTTAAGCGCAGCTGTTGTATAAAAGCAAAAAGCAGCCGGGCTGCTGCACCCCGACTGCTTTTTCCTATTTGGATGGCTCCTACTTATCGACCACCTTTCTTTTTGGTTTCGTCCATTCTTTTCTGGGCTTCCTGCATGGCTTCCAGGCGCTCTGCCCACTTCGATTTCTTCTTCGGCTTGGCCTTATTGGCAGCTATTTCCGACAGAATTTTTTGGTGATTGATGATGTAATTCTGAATAACGAACTGCAGTACCAACGTGATAACGTTTGATACGGTGTAATACCAGGTAAGTGCCGATGGCAGCTTGTTGAAAATGAACAGCATCATCACCGGGAAGATATACGGCATGTACTTCATGAGCGGGTTGCCGGTATCGGGCGTGGTGCTCATGCTGTATATGGAAATGAACATGCTGGTAACACAAGCGGTAATGGTGAACAGGCTGATATGATCGCCGTAAAGGGGCACATCGAACCCGAAATTGAACACGGTATCATAGGCGCTGAGGTCGGTAGCCCACAAAAACGGAACACCCCGCAAGTCAAGGTTGGCATTGAAGAAACTATACAATGCAAAGAAGATTGGAATTTGCAACAGCGCTGGTATACAGCCGCCCAGCGGGTTCACGCCAGCTTCGCGGAAGAGTTTCATTTGCTCCATGCTCACGGCCTGCTGGTCATTGCCCAGGCGGGCCTTCATGGCATCTATTTCGGGGCGCAGCGCCTTCATTTTGGCACCACTGAGGTAGCTGCTGTAGGTAAGCGGAGCAATGAGCAAACGGATAAAGATGGTGAGCAACAAAATGGTCCAGCCGCCGGGGCTGCCCATCAGCTTGCTCAAAAACTCGAACACCGGCAAAATGAGCCAACGGTTCAGCCATTTTACAAAGGCAAACACGCCGCTACCCAGGTCTACAATGTTGTGCATGCCATTATCGTAGCTCTTCAAAATATGGTAGTCGTTGGGCCCGTAGTAAATAGTCAGTGGCAGGCTGGCTTCACCAGTGGCAGGCAAGCTCAGTTGTGCAGTCAGCTTCAGCGTGGCTACTTCACTTTTTACTGTATCGGCCGGTGCCACTACATCGGCGCTAACGGCTGTCAGCTTGCCCGGGCTGATAAGGCTGCTATTGAAAAACTGTTGCTTCAGGCCCACCCATTCGCTGGCGCCTGCCAGCTTTTCAGATACGCCGGTGTAAGCCGTGTAGTAGTCATACTCACCGTCGGCCTGGTATACCAGTCGGGTTTGGGTCTTCTCGTAGTTTACATCTTTTTGCTGCGGCACGGCAGTCGTTTGCCAGTTAATGGCGAGGGTATTGCCGCTTACCAGCTGGCGGGTGCCGGTCATGCCTATGTTGGCATAAATGCGGTAATCACCTTTTTTTACACTAAAGCTGTGTGCTATAGAAGCGCCGTTGGCTGAGCGGGCTATCAGCCGCAGGGTTTGAACACTATCGCCAGCGTTGGTAACCGGCTCGGCGCTAAAAAAAAGCTTCGCCGTTTCGGTGCTTTGGCCATTGCCGGTATTAATGGCGTAACCAAAGTATTCGCCTTTGCTACCACCCATTTTTACGGGCTGCCCATTGGGGCCCACGTGCTTTTTCAGCTCTACCTGCTTCAGCCAGCCGCCTTTGGTAGCAAAGCTGGCTTTGATCAGCTCGTTTTCCAGTACAATCGTGCTATCGGTGCCTACAGCTGCGCTTTGCACAAAGCTGCCGGCGGCCAGCGAATCGCGGCGTTGGGCCAGGCGCAGGCTATCGGTTCGCCATTGCGCTGTATCTGTTTTCGGCTTCAGCTTAGCCAGGCTATCCTGCACCCGCTGTTGCACGGCCATGGCCTGCTTCTGGTTGTTGCTCACGTACCAGAAATAGCCCATAAACAACACCGCCAACAGAGCGAAACCAATGACGGTATTCCGGTCGAATCCCATACTTCTTTATTAAAAATGAGCGGCAAAGGTAACGGCTGGGGGTTACAAAAGCCTTAAAAGCAAAGCGCCCCGGAACACAGGCTTTCCGAGGCACTTTTTGTACTGTCAGCAGGTGTCAGATCAGCTCCTTCTTTACCCCTACCGGCGTTTCCCGCCTTTCGGCAAAGCGACGGGCTGCGGCCACAAAATGCACAAACAATGGGGCCGGCGCTTCTACTGTGCTCTTCAGCTCGGGGTGATACTGCACGCCAATAAAAAAAGGATGATTCGGCAGCTCCACCACCTCTACCAGTCCGGTTTCGGGGTTCAGGCCGCTCAGTACCATGCCGGCTTCTTCAAACTGGGTGGCATAGGCACTGTTAAACTCCCAGCGGTGGCGGTGCCGCTCGCTGATATGGGCGCTGCCGTATATGCGGTGGGCCAGCGAGCCTTCTTTGAGGTCGCAGGGATAGGCGCCGAGGCGCATGGTACCGCCCATGGCCTTTATCTTTTTCTGCTCCTCCATCATGTCTATCACCGGCTCGGGCGTTTCGGGGTCCATTTCGGTGCTGTGGGCCTTTTTCAGGCCTATTACGTTGCGGGCAAATTCTATCACACTCATTTGCATGCCCAGGCAGATACCAAAAAACGGCAGACCGGTTTCACGGGCGTATTGGATGGCCACAATCTTGCCTTCGATGCCACGCTGCCCAAAGCCCGGCGCCACCAGCAGGCCATCCAAATGCCCCAGTTTTTCGTGTGCGTTAGACGGCGTAATGTGCTCACTATGCACGTTCACTACGTTCACCTTGCATTCATTCAGCGCCCCGGCGTGTACAAATGCTTCCAGAATAGATTTGTAGGCATCTTGCAGCTCTACATACTTGCCTATCAGGCCAATGGATACGCTGGTTTTGGGGTATTTCAGCTTGTCGAGAAACTCTTTCCAGCGGGCTAGTTCGGGCTCGTTGTACTGTGTAATGCCCAGCTTTTTCAGGCAAATGAGATCGAGCTTTTCCCGCATCATGGCCAGCGGCACTTCATAGATGGTGGGGGCATCAGCTGCCTCTATGACTGCTTCCGTTTTTACATTGCAGAACAGGGCAATTTTTCGGCGCAGCTCAAAATTGAGTGGCTTTTCGGTACGGCATACAATGATGTCGGGGTGTACACCCTCCTGGCTAAGCATGCGTACGCTGTGCTGCGTGGGCTTGGTTTTTAGCTCTTTGGCCGCCCGCAGGTAGGGTATCAGGGTCAGGTGCACCACCAGGCAGTCTTCTTCGGGCAGCTCCCACTGCAGTTGGCGCACGGCTTCTATAAAAGGCAGGCTTTCAATATCGCCCACGGTACCGCCTATTTCAGTAATCACAATGTCATACTTATCGCCTTCGCCCAGCTGCAGCATGCGGCGCTTTATTTCGTCGGTAATGTGCGGCACCACCTGTACCGTTTTGCCAAGGTAGTCACCGGCCCGCTCCTTGTTGATAACGGTTTGGTAAATACGGCCCGTGGTAACGTTATTGGCCTGGCTGGTAGCAATGTTCAGGAAGCGTTCGTAGTGGCCCAGATCGAGGTCGGTTTCGGCGCCATCATCGGTCACATAGCACTCGCCATGCTCGTAGGGGTTCAGGGTACCGGGGTCTACGTTTATGTAGGGGTCAAATTTTTGAATAGTAGCCCGCAAGCCCCTGGCTTGCAGTAGTTTGGCCAGGCTGGCGGCTATAATGCCTTTGCCCAGCGAAGAAGTAACGCCACCGGTTACGAAAATGAACTTTGCCATAACAAAAATTTTGCCCTTCCTGTGGCGGAGCGTTGGTAGGTATACACAACAAACTGCCGGCAGGTGTGGGGCTGCTTAAGCTGTTTTCAATCTTGACCCAGGGAATAATTAGAGGTCGTGCAAACATACAGCAAATGCCTGCGACAGCCAACTACCCCCGCTGGCAGGCGCCCGGCAGCTGTGTGCAAAATGTGGGTTTTGCGTGGCAAAAAATAGGCTTGTTTTTTTGTATGCAAATGCCCGACCTTACCAGCCAAAATATATTGACAATCATGCCCCAATTTGGCCAACTGGCAGTATCAAAATACCACCTGATTCAGGAAAATGAAAACGGCAGCCCCGAGCTCATTTTTGTGGCGCTGGCTACCGATGCCGCAGTACTGGTAGAGTATGAAGACAGCGAGAAAACACGCTTGTGGAAACGAAAAACCGATACCTTTTTTGAATTGGTAGAAACCCTGAGCGAAGCCCATGCCGACGCCTATGACCGCTACCGGGCCCTGGTAGATGATAAAGCCCTGCCCGATTGGGCACAGGAGGAGCATGCAGATGACGAAGACCTGTGGGATGAAGACGATGACCTTCCCTACAAAAACTAAATGGCCCGTCTGCGCATTATGATGATCACCAAAAGCATATACCCGACAATACCATGCAACTAAAACTAACAATGCTGGGAGCCATGGCCCTGCTATTGCAGGCCACCCACCAAGATGCCCCTGCGTACCGCACCAGTGCCGGTACCGAAACCATTGCCTGCGGCCTGACCGGACAATGCGCCCCGGGCAGTACCGACGAGGCGTTTATGGCCGTGGCCGGCACCGCCGAATTTGGTGCCTTGCATCAGGCGCCTGCCCCCCTTACACTGGCCAACCCGCTGGGTGCCATGACGCTGTTTGGCTGCGCCGACGGCCAACCGGGCCAGGGCTATCTGGTAAAGGCCAACATGCCCAGCAACAAGTACCTGATAGTGATACAGGAATGGTGGGGCCTGAACGACCACATAAAACAAGAAGCCGACAAATACTTTGAAGCGCTGGGCGGGCAGGTAAATGTGCTGGCCGTAGACCTGTATGATGGCAAAGTAGCCAGTACGGTAGACAGTGCGCAGAAACTGATAAGAGCAGCCCTTGGCAGCAAACGCAAAGAAGCCATTTTGCAGGGGGCCCTCGATTTGGCCGGCACCGGTAGCCAGGTGTACACAGTGGGTTGGTGCTTTGGTGGTATGATGAGCTTGCAAACAGCCATCATGGGTGGCCCGCAGGTAAAGGGCTGCATCATGTACTACGGTACACCCGAAAAAGATGCAGCCAAACTGGCAAAAATCAAATGCGACGTATTGGGCATTTTTGGCACGCAGGATCGTGGCATCCCCAATGAATCGGTCGATGCATTTGCCAGCCAAATGAAAGAAGCCGGCAAAAACTTTACGCTGGTACGCTACGATGCTGTACATGCCTTTGCCAATCCCAGCAATCCGGGCTACAACAAGCAGTTTGGTGATGATGCTTTTCAAAAGAGCATCGCCTTTTTGAAGGAGCGGCTTTGAGAGCGGTAGCTTGCATACGATGCGTTGGCCGTTTTCAACAGAAAGTACTGCTACACTTTCTTTTTGTAGGTGCGGCGCTGGCCGGGTGGGCGCAGCAGGCGCAGGTAAATGCGCCGCCAATGGATTGGGCACCTTTTTACCTGCCGGTACCTGCCCGGCTGGCACCTGTACAACTACAAGAGGCTGGCAGGGTGCAGGTACACGATGACCGAACCGATAGCAGTGCACTGGGCCTGCATGTGGCCCGCAATTGGGGCAACCGCCCTTTACCACGCCGCATGCAGGTACGCGGGGGGCTGTCGGCATGGCTTCAAAAGTTCAACCAGCGGTTTGTGCCTGCCGAGGGCAATACCAATGGCCCTACCCTGCACCTGCACATTCTGAACCTTTGGCTACACGAGCCCGGTGACGCCAGCATTTTAAAAAGTGCCAACCAGCCCCAAGCGCCGGCAGTGTGGCGCCTGGCAGCTACCTGCTATGTACAAATAGGCAACGACATATGGCCGGTAGCCCTGCTGGATACTGCGCTGGGCATAGGCCAACTGGCCAACAGTGCGCTGGCTGCCGATGAACTTGTGCCGCGGCTACAGGGTATACCCCTACGGCAGTTGCGCCGCTGGCCCCGCCATGCCGGTAGCTGGCTGGCCAATGAACTGACAAAATTGATTGCCCACCTCGATGCAAAAATTCCTGTAGCCATGCTACCCCGGTCTCTGGCCACCACGCTGCCTGCGTATACCGGCGGCTGGCCACCGCCTGCCACAGGCACCGAAGGCGTGTATTATGCCGCACACCAGCTATTACAGCAGCCCTCTACCGACCTGTTTTTTCGCTTGGATAGTGATGGCCGCTACCGCATGCTGTATAGCAGTACGCTGCCTGCCGGGCCCTTCTCGCTGGATCGCAGGGTGGTAGGCTGCTACTACCAGCAGCAACTATACTGGCGCATGGGGGGCGATAGTTTTGAACCCATGTACTGGCATGCTGGCCAATGGTACGGCATGGGCCATATAGCGCCCATACAGCGACAGCCGCATGGCAGGCGCCGCTTTGTGGCCCGGCACGAAATGCAGCCCTACAGACTGGATAGTTTTTGGAAAACCCTGCTGGACTAGCCCGGGCTACTTACCTATTTTTTCGTAGCTGGTCACAATACCACGAATAAGCGATGAGCTGAAACCCTGGTGTTCCATTTCATTAAGGCCGGCAATGGTACAGCCACGCGGCGTCGTTACTTTGTCTATTTCCTTTTCAGGATGGCTACCGGTTTTCAGCAGCAGCTCGGCGGCCCCCAGCACCGTTTGTGCTGCAATGAGGCTGGCCGTGTTGGCATCAAATCCAATTTCGATACCACCCTGAATATTGGCACGGATATAGCGCATGGCATAGGCAGTACCACAGGCCCCCAACACCGTGGCCGCATCCATCAGCTTTTCATCGATCACTGCCGTACGGCCCAGGCGATCAAACAAGTCTCTCACATACTGTAGTTGTGCATCGCTGGCCCCCGAATTGGCCAGGCAGGTCATACTTTGCTGAATGGCAATGGCAGTATTGGGCATGGCCCTGATGACTGGTATCGACTTGCCAAGAGCCTTCTGCAGCTGATCGGTATACACGCCGGTAACCACCGACACCAATACATGCTTTTTGGGCTGTAGCACCGCTTTGAAACCAGCCAGTACTTCGGCATAGTTGTACGGCTTTACTGCCAGTACTACCACATCGGCATTCTTAGCAGCGGCTTTGTTGTCGGATGTGACCATACAGCCCTGCCGGGCAAATGTGTCGAGCTGCGCAGTATTTCGGCGGGTGATGCTGATATCAGCGGCTTTGCAAAAACCACTGTTGAGCAAACCCTGTGCAATGGCACCGCCCAAATTGCCGGCACCAATAATGGCGATTTTCATGATTGCTTGTCTTGATAGAACGGCTAAGATACCGAACAAAGCATGGACCCGGTAAATGCGGACCCTTGGCAGCCTGCTTTGGTAAGCTCACAAATGCCGCAAGTACTGCCGAACGTAATCATCTACGCCAGCCTCCAGGCTGGTAAAAGCCTCCGTGTAGCCGGC
Organism: Chitinophagaceae bacterium; assembly: GCA_025455665.1. Taxonomy (GTDB): domain Bacteria; phylum Bacteroidota; class Bacteroidia; order Chitinophagales; family Chitinophagaceae; genus Phnomibacter. The sequence goes on from JALOMC010000037.1 coordinate 12,594, forward strand.
ATCGCAAAGCTTTTGCATATTGGCCTCGGTAAAATATTGGTACTTGTCGCGAATATCCTCGGGCATATCGATGAACTCGATATTGGGCTGCAAATCAAGCGCCCTGAAGGTAGCAGCTGCCAGATCATAAAAGCTACGGGCCTGCCCGGTACCCAGGTTGTACAAGCCCGAAGCAGGCGCCTGTGCGGTGCTGGCCTTTTCCAACAGCCAGCCTATTACCCGTACCACGTCTTTTACGTATACAAAGTCGCGTAGTTGCTGTCCATCGGCAAAGTCGGGCCGATGACTGCGAAATAGTTTTACGGCGCCGGTTTGCCTGATCTGGTTAAATGAATGCCAGATGACCGATGCCATCCGCCCCTTGTGATATTCATGGGGTCCGTACACATTAAAAAACTTAAGCCCGGCCCAAAACGGTGGCGCCCCGGTGGGATTTGGCGTGTGCGAACCATCGGTGCGTATCCAGCCGTCTTCATCTTGCACGTCTTCCCGCAGCCCCTCGGCCTGCTCCAGCGCCCATTTATCAAATTCGTTTTTGCTTACCCCATAGGGATTCAATGGCTTCAGCAAAAAAGGCAATTCATGGTTGTCATCGTAGCCCATGGCACCATCGCCATAGGTGGCTGCACTACTGGCGTAAATAAATGGAATGCCGTGCTGTGTGCAATACTGCCAAAGCATTTGGCTGTACTGTACATTCAATTCCTGATGGATAGCGTAATTGAATTCGGTGGTATCGGTGCGGGCCCCCAGGTGCACCACCGCACCAATAGCAGGCTCATGTTCGCGTAGCCAAAACTCAAGATTGTACCGCTCTACCAGGTGTTCGTATTGAGGTATTGCAGCATTTGGCTACCTATAAAGCCGGCAGCACCGGTAAGGATGATACTGTTTGCAGACATAGCGTGAACGTTTGAAATGGCAGCCGCCGCAATTGACAAGCTTTTGCAAAGAACCGTCATTTTTTTGTAAACAGGCTGGCAGTTATTCAAATACCAGATTGCTAGAACAATCGACTTACCTGGAGCGTTGTCGTTCGCATAAGTAATGGCCCCGCAACACCCATTTGCAGTGAGGCGTTTACCAGCTGTATCACTACTAATAGGGATGTAGCAATATTGTTGGTTTTTAGATATTTGATACGAGGCCAATGACACTGCCGTAGCTACACCCAACACCCACACACTGAGTGAAATCCCACCCTGCCCCCTTCCACCGAACCCCAACCTAACTGGCCAAAGTCTCACTTCCACTGTTATGAAATATTTTTACTTTTTCAGCTTTCTCTGTTGTTTAGGAAATGCAGCAATTGCACAGAACAACTTTAGCTCCGCTAATTTTCGCCTGGGCCAAAGTGTTTACGCGGATATCAGCGCCAGCGGTACTGCTATCAGCATGACGCATCCCGACTCTGGCTTTAGCGTTAATGCTCACCCCATTGGCTTTCCATTCGTTTTTCACGACTCTACGTTTACCCATTTTCGCCTACACGCAGATGGCATTTTACGGCTGGGCACTGCGGCTCCTACAGCAGCCAATCGCATTTCCATCAGCCCTGCCAATTCGTACAGCGCTGTTTTCACTGCTACCCTCGATAGTTTTCAATACGTCATCCTCCCCTTCTTCACCAATCTGGTAGCAGCAGGCACACCCGCGTACCACGTGCTTACCACCGGCGTAGCGCCCAATCGCATCTGCACCATTCAATGGAAAAATCTGCGGGATGGCGACAACGCAGGTGGCGCTGTTCTTCACCAGTTTTCTCAAGTAGAATTTCAAGTAAAACTGTATGAAGGCAGCAACGATATTGAGTTTGTTTACGGTAGTTGGACGCCTTCTGCCTCCACGCTTTCCAATCGGCAGGCCGCAGTTGGTATCAAGGCCAATACCCGCAGCTTTGCAGCCAACTATAAGGGCAACGGCTTGATTGCTTTTTCACAAACAACATGCCTGAATGCGCCCAACAACAACCGCCTATCCAACGGCGTTGTTTTTCGCAAAGACGTACCACCACCTGCAGGCTTTAGCCAGCGTTACTTTGGCCGCCTGGCCAATGATGTAAACGTAGCAAATCTCTATGCAGATAGCATAAGCCCGGCCGGCTCACAATCGGGCCGCCGCATAGAAGCTTTGTTGGTAAATGAAGGCATCAATGCGGCCAGCAACATTTCAGTAACCCTGCAAATTACTGGTGCTAACACCCATACGGCCACCGTCAACATTGCCAGTCTTGCCCCGGGCGCTTCTCAACTCGTCAGCTTTCCCGAGTTTGTCACCAGCAATACCGGCCCGCAGCAAATACTGGTAACGGCCTCAGCAACCGCTGATGATCGTGCGGCGAACAACACCCGGACGGCATCGCAAATTGTTTCCACCAGCCATACTCGGCTTCCAAATTTTTCCAATTCACCGTTCGGTGTTGGCTTTAACGGCGCCAGTGGATTTATTGCAACAAAAATTTATGGCACTGGTACCCGCCGCATCCGACAGATACGGATACCCTTCGCATCCTATCGCAATGTAGTGAACGTAAGGGTGTACGAAGACGGCGGCAGTGCTGGCGCCCCATCTGCCACCGCACTTATCACCGGCACCAACTTTTTTACCACCACCGAAAACAGCATCATCATTCCCGTCACCAGCAACCTGACGGTGGCTGGCGACTACTTCATCGCGGTTAACCAAACGAGCAGCACGAACATGGCGTGGCGCAGTACGCCGGCAACACCTATTCGCTCCATCCGCAGTTTTACCAGCAACAACGGCACTTCATGGGCTGCCGAGGCCGACACAGTGCCCTGGCAATACCTGGCAGAAGTGTACGAAGAAAGTGCAGGCCCCGATGTGGGCATTGAGCAACTGGCAGCCCCGGGCTGCACCTACAGCAATGCTACCGAGGTACGGGTAACGCTACGTAATTTTTCAAGTGCTGCTGTCGACTTTGCTGCTACACCCACCACCATCACCGGCCTTGTGCGAAATCCGCAACAAACCGAGTTTCCGTTTTCTATTCTGAAAAACTCTGGCACCCTGGCGGCAGGCGCTTCTGAGCAAATAACCGTGCTGACCGGCTACGACTACAGCATACGCGGCAATCATCTGGTAAGCGCCAAAACAAATTTGCCAGGCGATGTAGAACGTGGAAACGACAGCCTTCGGTTTTTTGTAAGCAATCAAATAGCTGTCTCTCGTTCGTTTACCGATTCAGTGTGTCCGCTCACCCCTGTTACACTAACTGGTCCTTCTTTTTTGGCAAACCTGCAATGGACCATTGATGGCGTACCAAGTGCCGGCACCACGGCCACCCTGAG
>JALOMC010000328.1 GCA_025455665.1 Chitinophagaceae bacterium
CATAGCCCTGTGCATGCACCAGCAGGCAGCGGGCCGCCTGCTGGGTTGGGGCCTGCTGCACAGCACCGCCTTTGCCGATAGTGAAGAGAAGAAAGCCACTCGCCGCAAGGCCATCGAGTTCATACAGGAGCACGGTGCCCCCGCTTTTTTACAAACCGCCATCCCCGGCTTGTTTGCCCCGGCCTTTGCCGAAGCGCAGCCGGCGGTGGTACAGCAGCTGGTACAGCGCGGCAATGCCTTTGGTGCCGATGCGCTGATAGACTACTACGAAGCCATGATAGCCCGCCCCGACCGCACAGCAGAGCTACAGCGCAGCCAGGTGCCGGTGCTGTTTGTATTGGGCAATCTGGACAAAGCCGCCCCCTACGCCGACCTGCTGCAGCAGGTAGCCTTGCCCGACCAGGCGCACCTGACCGTGCTGCGGGATGTAGCCCACATGGGTATGCTGGAGCAGCCCGCCGCTTTCGAAGCAGCGCTGGTTCAGTTTTTGCAATCGTTGGTTTAATTAACGGTGCCTTGGCGACTCACAAGGCCGAAGCCCCTAATTTTAAGGCAGTTGTGCTATACCAGCCAGCGCTGTTTTTTCGTTTTTCTTACCTCTATGCCACAGCCAATCAGGATACTGCTGCTTTTTATTGTACTGGTATTATCGGGCCTGGCAGGCTCGGCCCTGCACATCAAGGGCGGCTGGATGTACTACACTTTTTTGGGCGAAAACAATGGGCAGTTTCAGTACCGGGTATATGTAAAAGTGTACCGCGATTGTGCGCCGCCCAATCCGGGGCAAAACGATATTCAAATCAACCTGACGGTTTTTAATAACAATGCCAATAGCACCCGCGTTGCCGATTTTTCGGCACCACTTGTCCTTACACGTACCCTGCGCAAAGAATCGTTCAGCGAGTGTATCAATCCCCGGCCCGAGGTATGCTACGTGATACTGGAGTACGAAACCACTGTAACGCTTCCTGCCTCGGTCGACGGTTATACCATCAGCTTTCAGCGTTGCTGCCGTATCAATGGCATCGTCAATATTTTGCAGCCGTCAAACCAGCTGGGCAATACTTACAGCATCACCATCCCCGGCACGCTGCGCAGTGCCAGCCACCCGCGAAACAACAGCCCGGAGTTCAGCATGCGTGACACCTTGCTGGTGTGTTTTGATTCACCCATTCAGCTGGACTATAGCGCCACCGACCCCGATGGCGACTCGCTGGTGTACAGTTTTACCGATGCATTTATTGGCGCCTCGCAGGGCAACCCCAACCCGGCTACTGCTTCGCCACCCCCATATTCATCGCTGCCGTATGCCAGCGGCTTTACGCCCGTTAATCCATTTGGCACCAACCTCGTCATCAACCAGCGCACCGGCATCATTACAGGGCGCAGCCCCAATGTGACCGGCGAATATGTATTGGCCGTGCGGGTAGATGAATACCGCGGCGGCGTGCTGATAGCCAGCACCCGCAAAGAGCTGCACGTGAATGTGGCCAACTGCGCCATTGCTGCCGCCAGGTTGCCTTTGCGCATTACCAGCTGCGATGGCTTCACCGTCGACTTTGCCAACGAATCCATTTCGCCGGCCATCCTTTCCTACTTCTGGGATTTTGGGGTCACCACCCTGTCCAGCGATACCAGCACCAGTGCATTCCCCACATTTACCTACCCCGATACTGGTGTGTACATAGCCAAACTGATTGTAAACAGAGGTTCTACCTGTAGCGATAGCGCCACCACCGAGGTACGGGTGTTTCCAGGCTTTTTTCCGGGCTTTGTGGCCGATGGTTCCTGCTTCAGCAATCCGTTTGACTTTAGGGATACAACCCGCACCCGATACGGCTTTGTCAACTCGTGGCGTTGGGACTTTGGCAATACTGCCGTGGTAAACGACACCAGCCTGCTGCGCAACCCCAGCTATACCTACCCCAGCCCCGGCACGTACAATGCCACACTGATAGTGGGCAGCAGCAAGGGCTGCCTTGATACAGTAGTGGCACCCGTGACGGTTTTTGACCGCCCTGCACTGGCGCTGAGCCCCGATACGCTGAAATGCAGCCCCGATACCATTCAACTATTGGCCGTGGGCCGCGGCAGTTTCACCTGGGATCCATCGCCTACCCTGCTCGATCGGTTCAGCAGCATGCCCCGTGTATTTCCGAGAGATACCACCACCTACTATGTCACCCTGAATGACCGCGGCTGTATAGCCCGCGACAGCATTCGGGTAAATACGCTTGATTTTATCACAGTTGATGCCGGCCCTGATACCACCATTTGCCTGACCGACGAAGTACGCATGCGCCCCACCAGCTTTGCTACCAGCTACCGCTGGACACCGGCTCCGCTTTTCAGCAACCCTACGGCCAAGTTTCCGGATATGCTACCGGTGGACGCCAGCACCCGGGTGTATGTAACCGCCAACCTGGGTACCTGCCAGGACCGCGACAGCCTGCTGGTGCGCACCGTGCCGTATCCGCAAGCCGCCGCCGGTGCGGATACCACCATTTGCTTTGGCGCCATAGCCACCCTGCGTGGTACCGCTGTAGCAGCTTTTTACAACTGGACACCAGCGGGGCAGGTGCAAAACCCTACTCAACTGGTGACCAATACCCGCACCCTTAACAGCACTACCAGCTTTACGCTAACGGTACGCGACACCCTGGGCTGCCCCAAGCCTGTAAGCGATGTGGTAGAAATAACGGTACGGCCCCGCATCACGCTGTTTGCCGGCAACGATACCACGGTGGTCATCAACCAGCCGCTGCAGCTGAACGCTGTGAGCAATGCCTCTTTGTTTAACTGGACACCGGGCACTGCCCTCAGCAGTATCCGCATCAATAACCCGGTGGCTATTTTTCGGCAGAATACGCTGCCCGGCAACCAGGAAACCATCAGGTACGTAGTAACGGCCAGTACGCCCGAGGGCTGCCAGGCCACCGATGATATCGTAGTCCGCATTTTCAAAACTCCCCCCAGCATTTTTGTACCCAATGCCTTTACACCCAATCGCGACGGACTGAATGATGTAATTCGCCCCATTCTGGCAGGCATCCAGCGGCTCGATTACTTCAGGGTATACAACAGATACGGGCAGCTGGTATTTGAAACCCGCCTGGATGGTGCCGGCTGGGACGGCCGGATACGCGGACAGGAGCAGGGCAGCGGCGCCTTTGTGTACCAATGCCAGGCTATAGACTATTTGGGCAATACACTACGCACCAAAGGAACTTTTGTGTTGGTACGATAGCAACTAAATGCCGGTGGCTGTTGTCTTTGTC
>JALOMC010000329.1 GCA_025455665.1 Chitinophagaceae bacterium
TTCAGTACACCGCTGGGTATTACAAATGGCAGGGGATAATCCCGGCTGCGCAACTGCACATTTTCGCAGGCTACGGTACCGCTATTCTTCAATTGCAGGTAGCGGCCGGCAGTTGCGTCGCTTTGTTTGCCATGCAGGTTCACGGCCAATTTCAGCAAGCCACTGATACTGTAGCCATCTACCGCAAATAGTTTGTACAGGTTGGTCAGATTCAGGTGCCCATTGGCATCAATATCATATTGCAGATCATCCAGATTGCGTAGCTGTGCCCTGGCTTCAAACGGCTGTCCATCAAAGCTGAAAGCAATGGGCTGCACCTGGATGGTAATGCCGCTATAGGTGCCACCGCTGGCGTTTAGTTGGCTGTTGATCTGCAGGTTTTCGAGGCCGGCCGGGTAGTAGGGCGTTTTTATCAAACCGTTGCTCAGCACCACGCTGGCTGTAGTGGGCGCAAACTGGCGGCGCTTGCCATCAAAGCGGCCATCGGTGTTGGCATTCATGCTCAGTTGTCCCTTCAAATCGTAGCCGTTCAGGCCCATGGCAGCTTTTAGCAATGCTAAGTTGAGCTGGCTGCGCAGGCTACCCTTCAGCAGTGGTGCGGTTAGTCCTTCGCTGCGCATGCGCAGGTAGGTGGCATCGCCATTCAGGTTAAATCGTAACGAATCTACCTGTAGCACCATGCTGTCGGTATTGAGGGAGGGCATGCGAAAATCGACACCTGCAAAAAAGTCTTTGAGGGGGGCTGGTGCACCCTTGTGTTGTATCAGGCCATCCTTCACCCACAAGTGCATGTGCAGGTCGGGCTGCTGCCCGCTGGCTGCCCGGTAGCTGCCTTTCATGTCCAGTGTCAGCTGGCTTTGGCCGCTGAAGCGGGTGTTGGCAAACCAGCTGTTGTACGCAGGCGGCAGGGCGCTGAATACATTGCCAAAATCAGTAATGCCCGACACCACCGCCAGGTCAATATCGTAGCCTTCATCCAGAATGGTCATACTGCCCGTAAAGTCTACAGGCAGTTGGTTGATCAGTATATCATTTTTCTGAAAGCTGAAAGCAAGCGACGAAGTATTGATTCCCGTAATCAGTTCGGCTTTCAGCTGCTTTCGCTCTACATACGCAGTGCCATCGTATACAAAGTCTACCGAATCGGCTTCTATTTCCGACACCAGATCAAATACGCTGTTAGCAAAATCAGCTTCGCCATTGTAGCGCAGGCCATCGGCCCTGATAATCATGGGCAGCGACCGATCGTGGTACAGCAGCCGGCTGTTGCTGATGTAAATGCCTTCAATTTTCAGCCTGGCGCTACTGCTATCGGCAGGCTGGCTGCTGGTAGCAGTATCAGTGTTTTTATAAATGTTGTAATTGGCCTCGCCATTTTCGGCCACCTGAATATTGAACTGAGATTGATCGATAAAAAATTTATCGACCCGAATGGTGCTGCTGAGTACACTACCAAGATCGATACCAAATGCCAGCTCTTTGCCAGCTATCAGGGTATCTTGGGCAAAAGGTGCTGCGCCGGTCAGCGAATAATCGTACAGCGTAAGCGTAAGTGAAGGAAAGTGATTGAAAAAGGACAACCGGGCCTTATCAAAGCGCAGCTCGCCGGTGATGTGCTGGCTGGCCCAGCGTTTGATTTGGCTGGCAAAGGCATTGGGAAACAAAACCGGTAGCAGTAAGATGACTACTACAAGGCCTAGCAAGCTAAGCCCGCTGATTTTTGCTATGCGAAGCAGTTTTTTCATGTACCGGGTAGTTGGGGCGCACGGGTAAGGCTGGCAATTTAGTAAGGGCGGTTGAAAAATAGCCGCCCAGGCTGTGCCGATTGGATAGCCGCCGCTGTTGACCCGACCAATTTTCTCAAACCTTTGTCAGCCACGAATAGCGGCTGCCAATAGTTTTGCCTTCCCCTGCTTGCCTCAGGCGCACACAAGCCGCCCGGGCTGGCAGCGTTTGTTTTTCAGGTACCTATATCATCATGAAACGCCGCTACTTCTTTGTGATCAATCCCAAAGCGGGCACCCGCAGCAAGGATGGACTGGAGCAGTTCATTCAGCAGCGGGCAGCTGACGACGGCGTGGAGCACCACATTTACCTTACCAGCAGTACTACCAACCCCTACACGCTGCAGCACCTGGCCGAAGAGTTTGCCGCTACCGATATGATAGCATGCGGTGGCGATGGCACTGTGAACATGGTGGCCGCCGCCGTGAAAAATACCCATATGAACCTCGGCATTATTCCGGTGGGCAGTGGCAATGGCCTGTCGCGTACGGCCAACATTCCGCTGAAGCCCTCGGCCGCCTATGAGGTAATAAAAGCAGGGAAGGTGGTAAAGGCCGATAGCTTTTGTGTAAACCGACAGTTTGCCTGCATGCTGGCCGGCCTGGGTATGGATGCGGCGGTGGCCGAGCGGTTTTCGCACAGCAGCCGGCGTGGCCTGGTCACGTATACTACTCAAACCCTGATCGAGTTTTTCAAAGCACAGCCTTATCAGTTCGAAGTGTGCATTGATGAGTTTCGCTTTCATACCGATGCGTTTTTCATTAGTGTGGCCAATAGCAACCAGTTTGGCAACAATGTGACCATTGCGCCGCTGGCCAGCATCAGCGATGGGCTGCTGGATATTGTGATAGTGCAAAAAATGCCAAAGGCACAATTGCCCTTTGCGCTGCTGCGCCAAATACGTGGAAACAATAAGCTGAAAGCAATGGCCGACGAGCTGGGTAGCAAGCACGTACTGTACCTGCAGGCCCGGCAGGTGCAGGTGCGAAACCTGCAGCAGGCACCACTGCACATAGATGGCGACCCGGCACATACCGAGACGGAACTATGTTTCAAAATGAATCCAGCGTCTATCAATTTGCTGGTGCCGTAGCCGCCAGCCACTGCTGTGCCTGGCGCATGGCCTGCTGGTTGGCCGGTAGCTGCAGTGCCGCCGCTATGTCTTGTTGTTCGCGGCGGGTAAGGTGAAAGCTGAGCGAAGCAGCATGTTGCTTTTTGGTGGGCTGGTACTCAAACACGATGCGGCGTAGCAGCGGCTGATGCTGTTGTAGTGTCCACAAACGGGCCAGCTGCTCGTATTCCTGAAAATGAAACAGGTTGGTTTGGGTAAGCAATGCAGGCTTTGTCACGATGTCGAAAATATTTTCTGACTCGTAGGGGCTGTCCCAGCCGCCCTCGGGTTTATCCCGAATTTGTAAAAGCAGCACCTGGCTGCAGTTTTCTTTTATCCAGCTATCAAAATATTGTACAAAACGCAGCGCTGTTTCCAG
>JALOMC010000330.1 GCA_025455665.1 Chitinophagaceae bacterium
TTATTTGACGTAACCGATCCTACCAACAAGCATGACCTGGACCGACTGGAAGAACTGCACCTGAGCTACCAGCATAAAGCCTGGAAACTGGTGTTTGGCAAGCAAATCATCAACACGCCATTCATTAATCCGCAAGATGGGCGCATGCGCCCGACAGAAGTGGGCGGTCTTTGGGCTACATGGCAGCCTGTCAACAGTAAATGGTCGGCCGATGCAGCCTGGCTGTACCAGGTATCTCCCCGCTCTACCGTCAGGTGGTACGACATCGGGGAGTCTATCGGTTTATACCCACAAGGTGTAAACCCGGATGGCAGCAAATCAAGCTATGGTGGTGCCCTTCAAAGTCGTTTTATTCTTTACCAGCAACTGCGTTATGAACTGGCTGCCGGACGCCAGGTACAACTGACGAATCAGCTAGTAGAAGGCATTTTCAACACCAGCATGCTACAGGCCAACTGGCAGTGGCCCGGTGCCAGTGGCCAATGGATTGGTGCACTTCAAATAACACATCAAACCGCTTTGGGCCATGGTGGACACACCCAGGCGCAACGCAGCTACTACGAAAAAGGAAGCGATGTACAAGTGATAAGCGGACGCCTGGGCTGGAAAAACAAGAAATGGCACCTTACGTTTAATGCCACCCGCATCAGTAAAGGGGGCCGATTTTTGATGCCGAGAGAATGGGGCAAAGAACCCTTCTTTACTTTTTTGCCCCGCGAACGCAATGAAGGCCTGGGCAATACAACAGCGATGATGGCAAAAATGACCCGGCAGCTTTCGGCCACCTGGACCCTGGATGCCGGAATAGGCCTCTATAACCTGCCATCCGTATCAGACTATCGGCATAACAAGTATGGCATGCCAGACTACGGCCAGTCAAACCTTGCCCTGCATCATCGCTTCAGCCGCTGGCTGCAAGGCCTTGAAGCCGACCTGCTGTGGGTGTATAAGTGGAACCGCGATGATGAAACACTTTCCATGAAGCAGATGGCCAACAAGGTTAACATGTCCAATCTCAATCTCGTATTCAATTATCACTTTTAAACTTTTTGCTATGGCAACGGTGCGTTCCGAAAACGATCAACTCGCCTTTTGGCTAAGCCGCATAATACGATGGGCGCTGGGCTTGCTTATGCTGTGGCTGGCTTACAACTACAGTGATGCACAAATATTGTATTTCGCAGGCGCACTGGTGTTTGCTACCGGTTTTTTACGGCCTACACGCTGCACAGCGGATGGCTGTGAAATACCTCGACACCACAGCAAGCAACCCTCCCATTAAAACGCCATCACTCCTTATCAAATCAATCGACTACTATGTTAGAATTCATCTCCAAACCATGGCCCTGGTATGTGGCAGGGCCGCTGATTGGTCTTACCGTACCTGCCCTGCTCATTATTGGCAACAAAAGCTTTGGTATTTCCTCATCGTTGCGCCACATGTGTGCAGCATGTTTGCCAGCAAACATTCCGTTTTTTCAATATGACTGGAAGAAAGAAGTCTGGAATTTATTTTTTGTAGCAGGCATCTTAGTTGGTGGTTTTTTGGCAGCTCATTTTCTGGCCAATCCCGAACCAATGCAGATACACCCTGATTTAATGGCCGATCTGGCAAAAAACAATATCACTGATAATAGGCATCTGGTACCGGCTGATTTGTTTAGCTGGCAAGCGCTGACCACGGCACGAGGCCTTATCATGATGGTGGCCGGCGGCTTTTTGGTGGGCTTTGGTACCCGCTATGCCGGCGGCTGCACTTCGGGCCACGCTATTATGGGCCTCAGCACGCTGCAATGGCCCTCGCTGGTAGCCACCTGTTGCTTTATGGCTGGCGGCTTTATAATGACCCACCTGCTGTTGCCCTACATTTTGGCGCTTTGATGCAGGCATTTATCACCATTTAAGAAAGCATCATGGATAAGAACATACAAACCATCAATCAACCAGTGAACACCGACTTTGAAGTGAGAAGCCAGCATGCCATGTGCGTGAACAAAAGCGAGCTGGACAAACCACTTTGGACCAATTGGAAATACGCTGTACTCGGCATTGCGTTCGGCATTGTGTTTGTAAAAGCTGAGATTGTATCGTGGCTGCGCATACAAGAAATGTTTCGATTGGAAAGCTTTCATATGTACGGCGTCATTGGCAGTGCAGTAGTAGTGGGCCTGATCAGCGTAATGCTGATCAAAAAGCTGCGCATCAGGTCGCTCGACGGTGAGCCTATCATCTTTACGCCCAAGCAGTTCAACAAAGGACAAATTTTTGGCGGCCTGATGTTTGGCTTCGGTTGGGCGCTTACGGGTGCATGCCCCGGCCCGCTGTTTGCCCAAATAGGTAGCGGCGCACTGGTCGTCTGTGTCACGCTGCTCAGTGCCATTGCCGGTACCTGGACCTATGGCAAACTGCGTGAACACCTGCCGCACTAATCATTTGCCACTAACCTACGGCGATAGCAAGGGCGTGTACCTTACCAGGTGCAGGCCTCTTTTTTTGCCCTGCTTATTGGCAGTAAAAAGCCACCCTGTTTTGGCAGGATGGCTCATGGCAAGCATTCGATCAGGTCGTTGTTTTATAGCATCGTTACCGGTGCATGATACTGCGTAGTAGGCAGGTTGGTAGCATTCAGGGCCTTGAAACCGCCTTGAATATTCACCAGCTGTTCGAAGCCCCGGGAGCGAAGGATGCTGGCTGCAATGAGGCTGCGATAACCGCCGGCACAATGCAGATAATAGGTCTGATCGCGGTCCAGTTGGTCCATATTTCTGTTGATGAAGTCGAGCGGGAAACTCCGGGCCCCAATCACATGCTGCGACTCGTGTTCGCTTTCGCGGCGTACATCCAGCAGGTTCAGCGTGGGCTGCTGTGTATACAAGGCAGCAAAGCGTTCAGCAGTCATCTCCTGAATGCTATCTGTTTCATTGCCGGCAGCTACCCATGCCTCCAGGCCTCCCCGCAGGTAGCCGAGACAATTATCGTAACCTACCCTTGCCAGGCGGGTCACCACTTCCTCTTCCCGGCCCTCATCGGCCACAAATAAAATAGGCTGCTGCAAATCGGGCACGAGGGTGCCTACCCACGGAGCAAACGTATCGTCGATACCAATGAATATGGAGCCTGGGATGAAGTCGACGGGAAACTGCTCTTTGTTACGGGTATCTATCACCAACGCTTCGGTAGCGGCCCATGCATTCTTGAAATCGGCCACCGTTAAAGCAGTCATACCTTGTGCTAAAATCGCTTCAAAACTGCCGTAGCCCATCTTGTTC
>JALOMC010000331.1 GCA_025455665.1 Chitinophagaceae bacterium
CACTGGCGTATCGAGCAATCGCGGCGCAAGCATTGGTTTGTGCAGGGCCTTTACCGGGTAGGCCCCGATGGTGCCGACAGGTTTTCGCAGTTTTCGGCTACGCCCACCCGCTGGACGGTGTCGGCTGGCTTGTTTTTGCGCTGATAGCAGGTGTGCTGCGCCGTCGTGTGCGCTGAAGGCCAATAGCAGTGCGGCACAATGCTGCAAATGAGGCCTAAAACCCGCGTTTCCAGGGGCTTCGCAGGTGCTATGAAAAAAAGCAGCAATTTTTTTTATTGAAAATCAATTACTTGTGAGGGGTGCTGCCAAATTTGTTGGTCAAAGTTTTGGCCATTCGCCCTTGGCGCCGCTACCTTCGCCCCCCATTTGTAGACGGTACCAATCAAACCGTAGGTCGTATGTGCTCTCGCATTGCCGCCATACTGCGTGGCAAGCACAAAGCCAGCTATACCCCCCATGTGGACACTGGCGATTACGTCATCGTGATCAACTGCGACAAGGTTGTATTTACCGGCAACAAGTTTGAGGACAAGCAGTACCAAAACTTCAGCGGCTACCCCGGTGGTCTGAAGGAAGAAACTGCGCAGGACCTGATCAAGCGCAGGCCCGAAGTAATAGTAGAGCGTGCTGTAAAAGGCATGCTGCCCAAAAACCGCCTGGGTCGTAAAATGTACAAAAAGCTGTTTGTGTACGCTGGCACCCAGCATCCGCACACAGCGCAGCAACCCAAGGAGTTGAAATTCTAACATGACCGCTTCTGAACCTGCTGCTGCGGCGGCGGGCAGACAGCTAAAAGCAAATAAAAATGGAAAAACAAAAGAACGCAATTGGTCGTCGTAAAGAAGCGGTTACCCGTGTTTTCCTGAGCAAGGGTAGCGGCGCTATCACCATCAACGACAAAGACTACAAGGTGTACTTTCCGCTGGTATACCTGCAAAACCAGGTAGAGCTGCCGCTGAAGACGGTAGAAGGCCTCGACAAGTTTGATGTAAAAATCAACGCTGCCGGTGGCGGTATCAAAGGCCAGGCCGAGGCTGCCAAGCTGGGTATTGCCCGGGCCCTCATTGAAATGAACGAAGAACTGCGCCCTGCACTGAAAGCTGCCGGCCTGCTGACCCGCGACCCCCGTGCCGTGGAACGTAAGAAGCCTGGTAAGAAGAAAGCACGTCGTAGCTACCAGTTCTCGAAACGCTAATACCAGTACTCAGCATCTGAGATTTGATATTCGAAGAACGCTTTCGAAGCAGGTCTCAATCTCAAATCTCATATCTCAACTTTTTAAATTCCTGATTGATGGAACAAAATACATCCCTCCAGCAGCAGTTGCTCGATGCCGGCGTACACTTCGGCCACCTCAAGAAGAAGTGGAACCCCAAAATGCTGCCGTACATCTTTGCCGAAAAGAAAGGCATTCACATCATCGATCTGAACAAGACCGTAGAAGGGCTGCAAGAGTCGGCTGCCGTACTGAAGCAGATAGCGAAGAGCGGTAAGAAGATCATGTTTGTGGCTACCAAAAAGCAGGCAAAGGAGATAGTGACAGAATGCGCCCAGCGTGTAAACATGCCCTATGTAACCGAGCGTTGGCTGGGTGGTATGCTTACCAATTTTAATACCGTGCGTAAAAGCGTGAAGAAGATGCAGAGCATCGAAAAAATGCTGAACGACGGTACGCTGGATAGCATCACTAAAAAGGAGCGCCTGACGCTGACCCGCGACAAGGAGAAAATGGAAAAGGTACTGGGCGGTATTGCCAACATGGGCCGTATTCCTGCTGCCTTGTTCATGGTAGATATTGGTCATGAGCACATTGCCCTGGCCGAAGCTCGCCGCCTGGGTATCACTACTCTGGGTATGGTAGATACCAACTGCGATCCGAACAAAGTAGACTTCGCCATCCCGTCGAACGACGATGCTACCAAGTCTATCGCCATCGTTGTCAACTACATCACTGCCGCTATTGCCGAAGGATTGGCAGAGCGCCAGGCTGCTAAAGACGAAGAAGGCGAAGAAGAAGTAGTAGAAAACCGCCCCAACTTTAGCGAAGAAGGTGGTGGTGAAGAAGGCGACCGTGGCAACCGTGGTGGTGGCCGTGGTGCTGGCGGTGGCCAGCGCAGGCGTGTACCCAGCGCAGGTGGTGGCGGTCGTCGCCCTGCCGGTGGTGGTGGCAGCCGCTAATGCTTTCACAAACCCGGTCTTCTGTCAGGAGTGCTGGCCCTATGCGCCTATTCAGGGCACTTCTTAATGAAACCGTCATAAAACCTGCTCCGGTTGGCGCTGCCATCAAGTTTATTTTTGATTGCCGCCCCGGAGCAAGTTTAATATTCGCCCGAAAGTGTGCTTTTGAAAAGCTGAGCAGGATGTACAGCTCTCTTTCAAATCTCAAATCTCAAATTTCAAATTCTCTGATATGTCTACTGTAACTATTACCGCTGCCGACATCAACAAACTGCGCCAGGCCACTGGTGCCGGCATGATGGACTGCCGCAAAGCGTTGACTGAAACCAATGGCGATTTTGAAGCAGCCATCGACTGGCTGCGCAAGCAAGGCCAGAAGATAGCTGCCAAGCGTAGCGACCGCGAAGCCAAAGAAGGCGTAGTGATTGCACAAACTACTGCCGATAACAAAACCGGCATTGCAGTATGCATCAGCTGCGAGACTGACTTTGTATCGAAGAACGCTGACTTTGTAGCCTTTGCCCAAAGCATAGCCGACGCTGCCATTGCCAACAATGTGAAAAGCGCTGAAGAACTGGCTGAAGCCAGCGTAAACGGCACCAAAGTGTCGGAACTGATCAATGATAAGCTGGCATCGATTGGCGAAAAAATTGGCATCAGCAAGTTTGAGCGGGTAGATGCTGAATATGTAGCCTCTTACATCCACGGTGCGTACCGCATGGGCGTACTGGTAGGCCTGAGCAAAGAAGCTGCCGACGCCGGTAAAGATGTGGCCATGCAAATAGCCGCGATGAACCCATTGGCCATAGATGCAAACAGCGTATCGGCCGAGGTGGTAGAGCGGGAGCGTGCCATTGTGATTGATCAGATGAAGAACGACCCCAAAATGGCCGGCAAGCCGGAAGAAATGATTGCCAAGATTGCCGAAGGCAAGCTGAACGCTTTCTTCAAAGAAAATACCCTGCTGCAGCAGCCTTTTGTAAAAGACAGCAGCAAAACAGTGGCCGAATTTTTGGGCGCCGATCTGAAAGTGACCGCCTTTAAGCGGGTGGCGCTGGGCTAAGAAACTGCACAGAACCTGATATCAGAAAAAACTCCCGCCGGGCGCAGCCTGAGCGGGAGTTTTTTTTGGGGGGGGGTAAACCCGGGGCGGAGCGGCGGCGGCTAATGGCCGAGGGTGAGCAACAGGCGAATAGTGAAAGCTGAAACCTGCACGCCATGCACCAAAGGCGGACTG
>JALOMC010000332.1 GCA_025455665.1 Chitinophagaceae bacterium
TCCAGTAAGCTGAGTTTTTCTCCGGTGGGTTGTTGGGTGGATGTTTCCTTTTGGCAGGCTGCCAGTAAGGCCAGCAGCAGGGTGGCTGTCAGTAGTTGTTTCATGGTGTGAGTGGTTTTTGCGAAAGGGTGCGATATGAACCCTGTGTGGACCGCAAAGCTATCGGGCCGTTGGTGCGGGTGCCACCACATGAGTATGTGAAAGTGCCCTTCCGCCCGCCAGCGTCTGTATGCCAGCCCTGCTGCTTATCTTCGGCAGCCGCTTCGCCCCTCGCTGGCTCCATGTCAAAAATTTTACCATCGCTGCAGGGTAAATAAGAGCGGACATGCTTTATGGCTGCTAATATTTTGAACGTTGCCGATGCAGAGGCCATCCGTCAGCGATTGGCGCTGCTGCAGGCTGATAGCCCACGCCAGTGGGGAACCATGACGGTGCCTGAGATGTGCTGGCACTGCCGCCAGCAGCTGGAGTTTGTGCTGCGGCCGGCCGATACGAAAGTGCTTAAGACAATCTACCGTTTTCAACCTTTTAAGTGGTTGGCAGTGTTTGGGGTGCCCTGGCCCAAAGAGGCACCCACTGCGCCACAAATGGATGCCCGCCGATCGCAGCCGGCTGTAGGCGATGTGGCGGCAGAACGCCAGGCGCTGCTGGCTGCGCTGGAACAAGTGCTGCTGCTACCCGACATTAATGCCGTGCACCCGCTGTTTGGCCGCCTGGGCAAGCATTATTGGGGCCGCCTTATTTGGAAACACCTCGATCATCACCTCCGACAGTTTAACTGCTGATATGCCACGACCAACGCACAACCCTGACCTGCCTTTTGTACTCGACGGCTGGCAGGGCAATCCGCTCAACGAAAAGAACCAATACATCAACCTGGATGGCCCCTCGCAGCGCAACTACTGGCAGGTGCTGAAGTGGCAGGCCGAAGCCAAGCCACTGAAGCCGCTGAAGCGCCGCCAGCAGCATGGCATTGAAATAGTGCACAATGAGCAGCTGGCTGCCGACCGCGACAATGGCATCACGTGGCTGGGTCATGCCAGCTTTCTGCTGACAGTAGGCGGCAAGCAGCTAATCACCGATCCCATTTTTGACACCCTGCCGGTGGTGGTCCATCAGATCAAGCGATACACCCCGCTACCGGTTAGTCCGCAAAACCTGAAAGGCGTCGATTACATTTTGCTGACGCACAACCACCGCGATCATTGCGATCAGCGCAGCCTGCAACAATTGTGCAGCCTCAATCCGCAGGCAGTCATCCTGACTGGCCTGGGCCTCGGCAGTTTGCTGCGCCAATGGAAGATCAGCAACCGCATTGTGGAGGCCGGATGGTACCAGCGCTACCCGCTCGAAGAGGCTTTTTCCGTTACCTATCTGCCCGCCAAACACTGGAACCGCCGCGGCCTGGCCGACCTGAATGAAATGTTGTGGGGCAGCATGATGATCGAAAGCGAACGAGGCAACATTTACTTCGGCGCCGATAGTGGGTTGGGTATTCATTTCGAAGAAATAGCCCGGCTGTACCCGAGCATTGACTACGCCATGATTGGTATTGGGGCGTACAAGCCCGAGTGGTTCATGCACCCATCGCACACCAGCCCGGCCGATGCGCTGCAGGTGTTGCAAACACTGCGGGCCCGCCAGCTGGTACCCATGCATTTTGGCACGTTCGATTTAAGTGATGAACCCATTTTTTACCCGCGGCAAGAGCTGCGCCGCCTGCAGGAAGAAACAGGTATCGATCAGGTGCTGCACCTGAGCATTGGTGGCAAGCATTATTTCTGAAAAAAGGCAAAACCAGTGCAGGCGCAGGTGCCATAACCTTTTGTGTGGCCGACTGTTTAATTGATGTATGACGATTCGCCAACGCATTTTGAAAACCATGTACCCGCTGCTGATGAAACTGGCCGGGCTAAAAGACAAACGAAGCATGAGCAATCATACCGCTGCTGTGGCACCTGCCGTTCCATTCTACAGCCTGCAGGCAACGGCCAACAATGGCCAGCCATTCGATTTTGCCAGCCTGCAAGGCCAACATGTGCTACTGGTAAATACTGCCTCGGAATGTGGCTACACTGCCCAATATGCCGAGTTGGAAGCGCTGCACCAGCAGTATGGTCATCGGCTGAAGGTGATCGGTTTTCCTGCCAATGATTTTGGCGGACAAGAGCCCGGCAGCGATGCGGATATCGCTAGTTTTTGCCAGGTGAATTTCGGTGTCAGTTTTCCGCTGATGAAAAAGGCCGCTGTAACCGGGGCGGCGCAGCAGCCGGTGTACCAATGGCTCACCAGCCCCGCTGCCAATGGCTGGAACCAACAGGCACCCACCTGGAATTTTTGCAAGTACCTCATCAGCCCGCAGGGCGAACTGCTGCAGTTTTTTCCGGCCGGCATCAGTCCGCTCGATGAAAGCGTCACCCGCCATTTGCAGTAAAGCAGCGCATTTACTGTTACCTTTCGGTTCATGTTTACCAAAGCGCAGGCCGAGGCCTACTTTGTGGCCGAAAAGCAAGAAAGCTTACTGTTTGTGGTGATAGGGGTACTCGCCATTGTGGCGGCTATCGGCCTGTGGGCTACGTTAAAAACACCGCTGGCCCGTGGCATGGCCATCCCCATTTTACTCATTGGCCTCATACAAGCTACTGTAGGCTACACCGTGTACAGCCGCTCCGATGCGCAGCGCAAGGATATTGTGTACAAAATGGACCTGGACCCCGACGCCATTGCACAGCAAGAACTGCCGCGTATGAAGAAGGTCATGGACAATTTCGTGATCTATCGCTGGATAGAAATAGCATTGCTGGCTGCTGGCCTGCTGGCAGTTGTGCTTTGTCGGCAGCAGCCCAATCGGCAGTGGTGGTTTGGCGTGGGGTTGGGCTTGGCCCTGCAGGCAGCCATCATGCTGGCGGCCGATTATTTTGCCGAAAGGCGTGGAAAGGCCTACTACGAAGGGCTGCAAGCATGGGTAAAATCTTTTTCTGCGAAAAGCTAGCAGGCAAGCGGCACCATGTACCATTGTCAGCTTGCCACCAAAGCTGGCACTAACCGGCCCATTAAGCGGGCAGCTGGCACCCCTTTTTTTGCGGCATGGCAGTAGCAGTATGGGCTGTTGGTTTTTTATAAAAAAGCAATGGCCTAGTCGCGGCGCACCGTACCAGTAGGGCTATCGCTACTGGTGCGGCTGGCATAAAAGCGTTGTGCGTCGCCCAGCATTTGTACAATGGCTGGCTGTATCACCGGCCTTGCTTTGAAGGCAATGAGGTG
>JALOMC010000333.1 GCA_025455665.1 Chitinophagaceae bacterium
GTTTTCCGATTGCCAGGTTTCGCTTCCTAGCACCTGCAGCATTGCATCCTGCCCTTTGTGCATGCACAGCAGGTTGCCCAACATGGCCAGCCGGGCGGTGCCGTCCGTGGCCGGAAAAGGTATATAATCCGTCGACGGCATATTGACCGGATTGCGGACTACGGAGGCATGTGGGAGGGGCTGGGCCAGCATATTTTGTAAAGCAACATGGTTGCGGTGACTTACAAAAAACAAATGGACAGCCTTCTGATACAGTTGCCGCATAAACTGCCAATCGGCCGTGGTACTAAAGCGGCCGCTTTCCTGGCAAAGCTGAAAATTGACAAATAGCGGCACGCCACTATTGATAATGGATTGCAGCAAGCGACGGTCGGCAGCTGCCGAAAGGCCGGTGCCTACATACAGCACTGCATCAAAATTAGCAGCGTTGATATAAGTATAATCGGGCACAACACGGTCGAGCAACAAGTGTAGCGCCTTGACAGCGATACGCAGCCATGGCTGACGGATATATCCGGTAAATCCGCGGCGGTCTTTGGGTTGCAAACCTACTTGTAGCAAGGCCTGTTCTTTGCTGGCCAGAGGCCCTACAGCCAGCCGCGAGTGATGCACAGTCATGTGTCGGTTCAGCGCCTCCCGGGCCATAGCGGCCCACAGTTCTTCGCTACCGCCCCAAGGCTCGTGTATGATGGAGATGACGCAAATACGCATTCCTTATTGCTTTTCTGCCAGCACTAAATTGTTCAGGTATAAATCCTGTCGGCTCGGCAGCAAGGCTATACTTCCCTTTGCCAGCACGTTCATAACAGCATTGAAACCAACCCGGGCCACCGTGCGCACCATTGGTATGTGCCGCAATTTTTCTACCACGTGCAGGTTCCAATAGGTAATGCGCATTTGCCAAAGTGCAGTCTGTGCATCGCCAAGTTTTTCTTGCACCAATACTTTGAAACGAGCCTGCTCCAGCAAATGACGGATGGCAAAGGATGTGTAGCGGGCGAAATCGTTGGGCTGTTCGTGCTCACAAATAGCAAAAGGACAGCTGATAAGCAACTTACCTCCGGGCTTCAGCACACGGTTAATCTCCAGCAGCATGTGGGGCAGGTTGAAAACATGCTCAAATACTTCGGAACTGAATACCGCATCAAATCCGGCATCATCAAATGGCAGACTATTGCCATCATAAAAAAAATCGATTTGTTCCTCTTTATGGCTATGCCCCTGCCCTTCGTAGTCCACCCCGATGTATTCGCTACAGGTAAAAACGGCCCGGTAAGGCTTAGCACCGCAGCCAAAATCGAGCACCCGTCCCCTGATGGCGTCGGCATGGCGCCTAAAACCATCCAGCAACAGGCGGCGGGTGAGGTACAATGGACTGCTGATACCCGGTTGGAAACCAGGCGGAATGGCCGCAAGACTAGACATTGGGCAAATGTAAATGCATTCGGCTACCGGCCCAATGCTACAGCTGCTACCTACTGTCCTTTCTCCAGCAACTTGCGTAACTGTTCTACTGTTTGCTGAAGTTGCCGCACCTGCTGTTCAAGTAAGACCAATCTATTGTCGCTGTCATCACTTTGACCAACTGGCACATTACCCGTGGCTACTGTGGAAGAACGATACAGCAATCCGTCATTACCAATCACAACGACGTTTCCAGAGCCACCGGGAAGAGCACTAAACCTGACAGTGCCATTTACGTGCAACTTTGCAGTCGGAATCAGCTGGTTAATCCCAACATTGCCGTTTGGACCAATGATCATACGAACTCTTTCTGTAGGGGCAGCATCGGCCTGATAAAACTCAAGACTCCCGGTTCCACCCACTAATCCAGCAGAATTCGTACTGCCTGCCACACCGACTGACCAAAACTTACCGCCTGGCGACATACTGTTGTCCAGACTTAAGTAGGCTCCCAAAGGCCCAGACTGATCCTGTTTGATCAACAGTTCGGCATTTTCCTCTTGATCGACTCCGCTTATTTGTACTGTTTTTCCCGGAACTGCTGTTCCTATTCCTAACCTGCCGGAAGATGTCAGTGTCATCCGCACCGCACCATTGGTAACCAGCCTTAAGGGTTGAGCATTGAGGCTGCCCAAAACGTCGTTACTAAGCAGCGCATTGCCTGATCGCCCCCAAGCGTTTGGGTCACGTATTTCCGACAAGGCGATCCTAGCCAACGATCCAGTATTGTCAATAGCCACCAGATCAGCGGTTCCGGTTACACGTCGACTGCTTTCCATACGAATACCACCAACTACATGAAGCCGATCGGCGGCGGTATTGGTACCGATTCCAACATTGCCGTTAGGATTGATAATCATGCGTACACGGCTGGTTGGCGGTGCATCCAATTGATAAAACTCGAAACTACCTACCGAGCCGGCAATTCCGGATGTGTTTTGTGGCCCGGAGGAACCTATCGACCACGATTTCCCATTTACGTTTGCAGTATTATCGAGAGTTAGAAACGAACCCAACGTTGATGGCCCGGTCTGCCGAATAATCAGCTCACTATTTTCGCCTAAGTTTCCATTTTGTAAAACGAGCTTTCGCTCCGGAGCAGCCGTGCCAAAACCCACCCGGCCATCGGGTGTTATCACAGCTTGAAGATTCCGGTTTACCCTGAAAGCGAGGGCAATCTCATTGTTGGTACCGATGTAGAAATTTGGTCCAGCAGTATTTCCGTTTGTCTTCCAAACAAACGAATTCAAAAAGCTGTTCATGCCAATTTTCCAAGCATCGCCGTTTTCATCTGCTCCAAGAAGAAATGCGCTACTGTCGGCAAAACTTGAGTTTTCAAGGCGCAATTCCCCTTTAATGTGAAGATCACGGGCTGGCGCTACTGTGCCGATACCTACCTTTTGGGCCGCAAGGATACCCGTCGAAATTGAGAAGGCAATTACCATCAGTGCTTTCGTAGACTTCATAGAAAATTTGTTTGGTTTCGAGTGGATCATCAATTGAATGGAATACTATTACTTTTGAAGGATGATACACTCATTACTAAATCTATTACCGTTTGAGGTGCGAAAAAAGCGGAACGGTCATTCTCTGCCTGACGATCTTAAAGCAGATAAAGTTTTTTTTCAGCTTTACACTCAAGTTAGTTCGAGGACGATGACAAGTCCGGAAAGGCTTTACGCACTTTACGAAGCAATCAATTTCACTGCACAAAAGCGACTTGCTGGCGCATTCGTCGAATGCGGTGTCTGGAGAGGCGGTAGCGCAATGATGATTGCGTTGGTGCTGAA
>JALOMC010000334.1 GCA_025455665.1 Chitinophagaceae bacterium
AAACGCTACCCGCAGCGGCAAACAGCCGAAGCGTGGACTGGCCCCAAAGTTTACCTGTGGCAGACCAAACACAGTAATGTAGGCATTGCGGGTAAGCACCGCCGAATCAGTAGTGCCGCGGTAAATGGTCAGTCGTACGTTGTAGGTACCCGGTGTAAAATAAGTGGTACTGGGATTTTGCTGGGTCGACAGTACCCCATTCCCAAGGTCCCACTGCCAGCGATCGGCGCCGCCGGTAGATAAATCGGTAAAAAGAACACGGATGGGCGCACAGCCCGACAGGACATCCGCCGAAAAATCGGGCGACAGTTGCGCCTGGCTGGCCGAAGCCACCAGCAAAAGCAGGCATACCAAACTGTGCTTCCACATAAGCAGATGCTAAAGATTGTTTTATGGGCAAAGCCGTCACACTTTGGTGGTGGCCGGCCGCCACGTTACTCATTGACCAGCGGCGATTCCGTTCGTTTACTTGCGTGTCCAGCCTGTAAACGGTGCATATCAGGTGCAAATTGCCTGCCAAACTTTGCCAGCCCTTCGCTTGTTGGTCGTGTTTTTTTAAACCAATGTGCACCAACAATTTTGCGGCAGCCCTTGCAGCCCGATGAATGCAAGGAAAAGCAAATACCTTCATTTGCCACAGCAAGTAATCAACACTTTGTTTGAAAGTATGCCCCGCATCAAAGACCTCATTTCGGCCCTGGAGCAATGGGCGCCGCCTGCGTTGCAGGAAAACTATGACAATGCAGGCTTGATAGCCGGCGACGCACAGACCGACTGTACTGGCGTACTATGCAGCCTGGACTGCACGGAAGCCGTGATAGACGAGGCGGTGGCCCGCGGCTGCAATCTGGTAGTAGCGCACCATCCTATCGTATTCCAACCACTCAAGCGCCTCACCGGGGGCAGCTATGCCGAGCGTACGCTTATCAAAGCCATCCGGCAGCAGGTGGCCATCTATGCGGTGCATACCAATCTGGACAATGTGCTACACGGCGTAAACCATTGGATGGCCGACCAACTGGGCCTGCGCCCCGAAAGCCGGCGCATTTTGCAGCCCAAAGCCGGCTTATTGGCCAAACTGTACACCTATGTGCCGGTAGCGCAAGCCGACGCGGTGCTGGAGGCGCTGTATGCTGCCGGCGCCGGCCACATTGGCCAGTATGTAGAGTGTAGCTTCAGCACCAAGGGCACCGGCAGCTTCAGGCCGCTGCCGGGCACCCACCCCGCCATAGGGCAGGCTGGCGGCCCCCGCGAACGAGTGGCTGAAACCAAAATAGAAGTATTGCTGCCGCTGCACCGCCAACAAGCAGTGCTGGCCGCCCTAAAAACTGCCCACCCCTACGAAACAGTGGCCTACGAGCTGATAAAGCTGGAAAACGAATGGGCAGAAACCGGTAGCGGCCTGCTGGCCGAACTGCCAGGCGCCATTACCGAAACTGAACTGCTGCACCGCCTGCAACAAGCTTTTGGCCTGCAACACCTGCGCCATACCGCTTTCACTCACCGGCCCATTCGCACGGTAGCGCTTTGCGGTGGTGCCGGCAGCTTTCTTACCCGTGCTGCCATAGCAGCCGGTGCCGATGCCTTTATTACGGCCGATGTGAAGTACCATGAATTTTTTGATGCCGACGGCCGCCTGCTGCTGGCCGACATTGGCCACTTTGAAAGCGAGCAGCACTGCATAGCCGGTCTGGCTGGGCATTTGCAAGCCGAATTCCCTACCTTTGCCGTCCTTAAAGCAGAAGTGGTCACCAATCCTGTGCACTACTTCAGCCGCAAGTGATCAATTATCTGATTGATTTTCAATTTAAATAAGCGCATTTTCCATGGCCACAGTCAAAGATTTTTCAGTACTCGAAAAATTGCAGTCACTGGTACGACTCCAGAAAATTGAATCTAAACTTGATGAGATCCGTGTGCTGAAAGGCGAACTTCCTATTGAAGTGGCCGATCTGGAAGACGAGCTGGTAGGCCTGCACAACCGCCGCATTCGGGTAGAAGAGGAAATCAACGGCGTACATGAGTTTATTGAATCCAAGCGCCAGGCCATCAAAGAATCGGAAGAGCTGATCAAAAAATATGAAGCCCAGAGCAACAACGTAAAAAACAGCCGCGAATTCGATGCCATCAACAAGGAAATCGAAATGCAGCAGCTGGAAGTGAAGCTGTCGGAAAAGCATATCAAAGACGCAGAAGAAGAGCTGCAGGAAAAAGCCCGTAAGCTCGATTCGGCCAACAAGAATATTGCCACCAAAGAAGGCTTGCTGGGCCAGAAGAAAGGCGAGCTGGAAAAAATTATAGCCGAAACTGAAAAAGAAGAAACACACTACCAGGGCCTGGCCGGCGAAGCCCGGGTAAAGGTAGAAGAGCGGCTGTTGGCATCTTTTGACCGCATCCGCAAAAACTACCGCAATGGCCTGGCCGTAGTGCCGGTAGACCGCGATGCCTGCGGTGGCTGTTTCAATGCAGTGCCCCCACAGCGGCAGAGCGAAATTCGCCAGCACAAAAAGATCATTGTGTGCGAAAACTGCGGCCGCATCCTGGTAGATCAGGAACTGAACGACGGTGTAGAAATCAAGTAAAAGAGGAATGCCTCATTTTTCAAAAAGGCGAAGCCCCCGCGGTCTTCGCCTTTTTCGTTTTTATTTGCAGGGTGCGAGTGCTGCTTTTTTTAGGCCTTTGCTGGGGAACATTGGCTGCTGCGCAGCCAGGTGCCCACTTTCGGTTTACGGACCGCTGCACGCAGGCCTACCAGCAGCTGACTGCTCTGAAAACCGTGCCTGCCACCCGCCTGCTGGCAGCCGAAAAGGTAGACGACCCGGCCAACCTGGCCCCCGTGCTGCTGGAAAGCTATGCCGACTTTTTTCAGCTGTTCTTTAACGAGGACCCCGCCTACTACCAGCAGGCCTGGCCCCGGTACGAGCAGCGGCTGGTCCAACTGGCCAAAGGGCCCGATACCGATCCATTCACACGTTTCTCGCAAGCGGTGGTACACTTGCACATGGCCGCTATCAGCATCAAATTTGATAAGCGCTGGGCGGCCGGCTGGCATTTTCGCGACGCGTTTAAGCTGGCCAAAGCCAACCGGCAGCGGTTTCCGCAGTTTTCGCCCAACCTGATGCTGTTAGGTCCGCTACAAATGGCCGCTGCTACCATTCCCAAAGGCATGCGCTGGCTAACGGGTATCATGGGCATCAGCGGCAGCATGACCGAGGGCAAAGCGCTGATGGATCGGTTTATGGC
>JALOMC010000335.1 GCA_025455665.1 Chitinophagaceae bacterium
GGCGCCCACGGCGTAAATGTTTTTCAGCACGGCGGCATATTGCGTACCCCAGATATCGTGGTTCACCACGGTGTTCAGGTAGTCGGTTTTAAAAAGGGCAGCAATAGCGGCAGCGGTCGCCACATCTTCACCGCTGAAAGTGAGGTAGCTCAACTTTTCTGCCGCCACTTCTTCGGCGTGGCAAGGCCCCATGATGGTAAAGTAATCTTCGGTGGCCACGCCAAAATTAGCTGCCAGCCATTCGTTCAGCAGTTGGTGCTCCGCATTGGGTAAAATGCCCTTCACGGCCGAGATCATTTTTTTGCCGGCAAACACATTCGGCGGCAGGTCTTGCAGGCTATCGAGCAGGTAAGAGCTAGGAATGCAAATGAGTACTGCATCGGCGGCGGCCACAGCGGTAGCCACCTCGGTGTGCAGTTGCAGCCTACTGGTATCGAACAATACCGAACTGAGGTAGTGCTGATTGTGCCGGCGGCGCAGCATAAAATCGACAGCAGCCTGGCTGCGCAGGCACCATTGGATGCTGTGGCCGTTGGTGGTCAGTAGTTTGGCCAGGGCCGTGGCCCAGCTGCCGCTTCCCAGAATGGCTATTTGCATGCAGTCGCTTTTTTGCAAATTAAATGGCAAGCCGCCCTTTGCGCCCGGCCTTTTTTGCAGGCAGGCACTGGCCGCTGCTTTTGGGCGCCGGGCTTTACCTTTACCAGCATGTATTACACCCATGTACAACCCGGCAAGGTGCAGCTGAGCTCGGCCCACTGCACGGCCGAAATATGGCCCCTGCAAGGCGCCCTGCTCAATAGCTGGCGGGTGACGCTCAACGGCCAGTCGCATGCCCTGATTGAAGGCTATGACGATGCCAACGATTTTGCCCGGCACGCCGAAACCAAGGGCTTTCGCAGCTGCAAGCTGTCGCCCTATGTATGCCGGCTGCGGCAGGCCCGCTACCAATACCGGCAGCAGCCATACCACATTGGCAAATACATGCTGGGCGATAGCGCCATACATGGCCTGCTGTACGATGTACCCTTTGATGTAATACTGCAGGAAGCCAACGACCACCTGGCCATGGTAGTGCTGCGCCACGAGTACGCTGGTACCGATGCCGGTTTTCCATTTCCTTACCGCATCACGGTGACCTACACCCTGAGCCAGCAAAACCGACTGACGTTGACCACCGAAGTAACCAATCTGCACCACGAGCCCATCCCCATGGCCGATGGCTGGCACCCCTACTTTCAGCTGGATGCGCCGGTAGATGAACTACAACTGTGGTTTGCCAGCGATACCACCTTGCAGTTTGATGAAGGCCTGCTGCCCACCGGCGTGCTGGAAGCCGACCATCGCTTTACCCAATCGCACCCGCTGCAGGGTGTGCAGCTCGACAACTGCTTTTTGCTGCAAGACACACTGGACGAGCCGGTGTGCCAGCTGCGCAATCCGGCCAGCGGCCTTACACTCTCCATTTTTGCCCACGACCACTACCCCTACCTGCAGGTATACACGCCGCCACACCGGCGCAGCATTGCCATCGAAAACCTGAGTGCTGCCCCCGATGCCTTTAATAACCGCATGGGACTGATAGAACTGGAGCCGGGCGAACAGATCCGGTTCAGTGCTTCGTACGAAGCGAGTGTAAGGCAATAACAAGCCCCCAGCTGCCCACCTGAAAAGCCTGCCTGCGCAAAGCTAGCTGAGCTATGTACAGCTGATGACGGGCTGCCCGATGGAAGCGGTAGCTGCCCCCGGCAACAGCGCAAGCCTTGGTACGAGCCTGCGGGGGCACTACAAGCGGACAGCGGGCCACCGTAGCCGGGCACGCCGGCTACTGCTGATTGCCCCCTACCGATTTTTGAATCGTGTGAATGCTCCCCTTGAAAAAATGAGGGCATGCCGCTAAAAGGTGCCTTTGATCACCCCACCATCTACCGCGATAGTTTGGCCGGTGATGAAGCGGCTGTGGGGGCTGAGCAGCCAGCAGGCAAGGCTACCAAAATCGGCCGCCTGGCCCATAAAGCCC
Organism: Chitinophagaceae bacterium; assembly: GCA_025455665.1. Classification (GTDB taxonomy): domain Bacteria; phylum Bacteroidota; class Bacteroidia; order Chitinophagales; family Chitinophagaceae; genus Phnomibacter. The sequence goes on from JALOMC010000335.1 coordinate 2,018, forward strand.
ACCGGCGTTTGCTGCACATACTGGGCCATGGCAGCGTCGCGGTTGATATGCTGCTGCTCCATTTTTTTGCTGAACAGCCGCTCCATCGCTGCGGTGGCATGAAAGCCCGGCGCCAGTACATTGACGGTGATGCCCTGGGGTGCCAGCTCGCCGGCCAGTGTTTTGGCATAGCCTACTACGGCCAGGCGCAGGCTATTGCTCAGCACCAGGTTTTCCATGGGCTGCTTCACGCTGGCGCTTTCTATGAACAGTATCCTCCCATAGCCCGCCTGCTGCATGGCGGGCAGTACGGTTTGCAGCCAGCCTATCTTCCAGCGCAGCACTTGCTGGTAGGCCTCATCCCACTGCTGCAGGGTGGCCTCCAGCGCTGTGGCGGCGGGTGGGCCGCCGGCGTTTACCAGCACACCATGCAGCTGCCGGCTGCCCATGCATTGCTGCAGCAGCTGCCAGGTAGCAGGCTGCGTTATATCGGCCGACAGTACGGTCAGCTGCTGCGGATAGCGAGCCTGCAAGGGCTGCAAACTGTCCGTATGGCGGGCCACGCCTATCACGTGGGCGCCATCGGCCAGCAGGGCTTCAGCCGTGGCATGGCCCAAGCCGGCACCGGCGCCTGCTACCACAAATAATTGATCAGCTATTGACAGTTCCATGTCTTTGTATTTAAAAGACTATTGCACCCGGCTGGCATGGCGGCTCAGCAATTTCCAGCCGTTTTTCCGGTTTACGTACACTTCAGTAAAGGCCAGCTCCATATCAAATGCATTGCCATTGAGCTTGCCGGCAAACTGGCCGCGGCCTGTGACGATGACCATTTTTTCGAACTGGCGGGCGGTAGTGCTGCTGAGTTTGATTTGGAGGTACTGCAACTTTTGCGGGCCCAGCTCGGCCACTACTTCGGCGGCCGACTGCACCCAGCCATTGCTGTGAATGTATTGGCAGCGGGCATCGAGCAATTGCTGCAGGCTATCCTTACGGCCTTTGATGAGCCACTCATTTTTGCGGGCCGACAGTTGGGTCACAAATTTTTCGGCAGGTGTCTGCTGTGCCTGCACGGCGCTGGCCCCCATACACAGCAACAATAGCAGGCAGCTGATAGCACGTATTTTCATACACAATGGCTTGTAGCCGGCAAAATAGCCGAAACGGCTGCCTTGTGCAAAAAAGCCGGGTGATAGTTGTCACGATAGCAGCGCCGGCCATGTTTCAATTTTACCTTCCCGAACACTTTTTTTATGTTGAAAACGATCAAACAAAACTGGCCTGTACTGGCCATTGTGCTGGCGGTGACCGTGGCGCTGGTACGGCTGTTTGTAACGCCTGAAGAACAGGCACCGGTAGCCGCCGCTGCTGTAGCGCCCGAGGCCTGGACGGGCCCCAGCCTGCTGACTGACCGGCAGTTGCAAGGCCCTGAGCGGGCACTGGTGGCCTATGGTGCCGACCTGGTAGCCAACACGGCCCGCTACCTGGGGCCGCAGGGTAGCGTAGCCCACCTGAGTAATGGCCTGAACTGCCAGAACTGCCACCTGGATGCCGGCCGCCGTGCCTGGGGCAATAACTACGGCGCCGTAGCCAGCACCTACCCCAAATACCGCGACCGCAGCGGCCATATAGAAAGCATTGCCCACCGGGTAAACGACTGCTTTGAACGCAGCCTGAACGGGCAGGCACTGGATACCACCAGCCGTGAAATGCGGGCCATTATTGCTTACATCCAATGGCTGGGGCAGGCCGTGCCGGCCGGCACCAAACCACCAGGCAGCGGCATAGCCGAGCTACCCTACATG
>JALOMC010000336.1 GCA_025455665.1 Chitinophagaceae bacterium
CATCGGCCAGCACGGGGCTGCGGTCTTCGCCGGCAAAGCTGGTAAGCTTTTTGTGGGCGCCGGTAGCAGGCTGGTAGCTCCAGATATCGCGGGCTATGGCGCTGGTTTGGTGCTTGCGCCAGGTGTTTTCGCCGCCTTTTTTATCGTGGTAAAAAAGCGTTTTGCCATCGGCGCTGTAGCGGGCATCTTCGGCGGGGGTGGTAAGCACCTGCTGTACGCGGCCACCGCTTACGGGTACGCTGTACAGCTCGGGCATGCTGCCGGTAGGAAACTGCCGGTTGCCTGCGCCATCTTGCCGGGCTGCGCCAAACAGTATGCTTTTGCCATCGGGCGAAAAAGAGAAGGGTACTTCGCCTGCGCTGTGAAAGGTGAGGCGGCGGGCCTCGCCACCGGCGGCAGGCATTACAAACACATCAAAATTGCCATAGCGGTCGCTGGCAAAAGCAATGGACTGGCCATCGGGGCTCCAGATGGCGTTGTAGTCGTGCGCCTCGTGCAGGGTAAGCGGGGTGGCGGTACCGCCTGCGGCTGCCACCTTGTACAAGTCGCCCTTGTAGGTAAATACAATGGTGCTGCCATCGGGGCTGATGGCGGGGTAGCGTAGCCAGCCGGCTTCGGATGATTGGGCCTGGCTGCCCAGGGCAATGCCTGCCAGCAGGCAGGTCAGCAGTTGCTTTTTCATACGTTGAAGTGTTTATACACCGCTGGTTGGCGGCATCCATTTTTTGTGACAGAGAGACGACCACGCAGCCGACCTGCGCAGGGCCCGGAAAGATAAGTACCGGTGGCTACGCGGCGGCCACCAAATGGCCAGACGTAGCTACGTTTGGATAAACGTCATCTTTCGTTTGGTTTGACGTCAGATAACAGCACAACCTTTACCGCCAATAAAACCAATCAGCATGGACCAGCGCATCATCCACCTGTACGACGAGTATACCCATAAGCCCCTGAGCCGCACGGTATTTTTAAAACGACTGGCCGTGCTGACCGGCAGCACCGCCGCTGCCCTGGCCATACTGCCACAGCTGGAGGGCAACTACGCCGTGGCCCAAACCCGCCCCGAGGAAGACGACCTGCTGACCGAGCGGGTGAGCTATGCGGTAGCAGGCGGACAAATGCAGGGCTACCTGGCCCGGCCGGCCAAAAAGGGCAAGCGGGCTGCCGTGATAGTGATACACGAAAACCGCGGGCTGAACGCCCATATTGAAGATGTAGCCCGCCGCGTAGCCAAGGCCGGCTATATAGGCCTGGCGGTAGATGGGCTAAGCCTGCTGGGCGGTACGCCTGCCAATGAAGACGAAGCCCGGGGCCTGTTTGCCAAGCTGGATGCGCAACAAAACGTGCTCAATTTTGCCGGGGCGGTGCCCTACCTGCAGGGCCGCAAAGACTGCACGGGCCAGGTGGGTTGCGTAGGCTTTTGCTGGGGAGGTGCCATGGCCAATAGCCTGGCAGTAAGTGTGCCGGCCCTGAAGGCGGCTGTGGCCTTTTATGGCCGCCAACCCGAGCTGACTGCCGTGCCGGCCATACAAGCGGCCGTACAGCTGCACTATGCCGGCCTCGACGAACGCATCAATGCCGGTGCCAAGGCCTACGAAGAGGCATTGAAAGCCGCCGGCAAGGCCTATGAGCAGTACATGTATGAAGGCGTGAACCACGCTTTTCACAACGATACCTCGGCTGCCCGCTACAACGAAGCCGCCGCCAAACTGGCCTGGAGCCGTACGCTGGCGTTTTTTGAGAAGTATTTGGGGTAGGGGAAGCATCAGGGAACTAAAGTGGCTACAGCTTCCATTTCCACCCAAATCGGGTACGCCTTCCATACTTTCACAATAGCGGCAATGGTATTTGATTAAATTTACGGCTGTGGATATACAAGAGCTCATTACAATTGACAACGAGGTTTTAGGTGGCCAACCTGTGTTTAAGGGCACACGTGTACCTGTTGAAAGCCTGTTTGACCATTTGGAAGCCGGCGTTTCGCTAGATGACTTTCTGGCTGACTTTCCAACGATATCTAAAGCGCAAGCAGTTGCTTTGCTCGACATAGCAAATAAATTTTTGACCGCTAAAAACGCAGCAGACTTATATGCGACTGTTGCTTGATGAGAATTTACCTAAACGATTGAAGGATGATTTTGGGACAAAGGCTGGAACGGCATAAAGAACGGAGACTTGTTGCAGCTACTCATCCAACACTCATTTCAGGCGCTACTCACCTTCGATAAGAATCTTCAGCACCAACAGAATTTTCAGCAATACAGCATTGCGGTTTTCGTGTTGATTGCCCCGATAAATCGATATGAGGTATTGACAAAATTGACACCAGCAATCAATCGCATGTTAAGCGCAGGGGTATTACCAGTCGGACCCATTCCCATTACAGCCACAACTCAGTAAGATAGGCACTGCAAAAAGGCACGATGCTGGCTTCGATTGAATCACTCAACCTATTTCGATGGCAGTATATCGCCGCTGCCGGTACTTGTACGCCGGGCCCGCCGGGCTGTGCCATTTTTTTGAAGCATATAAGTGATCGACAATGAAACCGCCCTTGTAGATCTTGTACCATCGAATCGGTAGCGAAAATCGGGTATCACGGTTCGTTCGAACTGCCGGCTGTTCAGATTAAAAGGGTCGGTAATGCTGAACCCACCCATCCACTTTGAACGGCCTAATTGCTTGTTCAAGTAGAATTCGTTCATATGATTGCCCCTGGCAATGCTGTTGTCATTTACGATGACACTGTTGAGGTAAGCCATGGCACCTACTGTCATGTTGGCTTTGGGGAAACGATAGTAGATATTGGGCTGGATGTAATAAAAAAGCTGACGGTTGGCGATAGCGTCAGCCGGTCGAACCGTATATACACCAAGGGCGGAGCCGAATGAGAACTGTAAGTTTTTAGCCAAAGAAAAACTGGCCTGCGCATACAAAGCCAAACTGCGACTGGCAGATGCAGCATAGGCGAAAGAAGCACTACCGGTATCGGCTACGGACAATATCCGAAGAATGGCCTGCTGTGTCCAGGAGTGATATAGCTGAAGAGACAGCGAACTTCCTTTTTGACCAAATCGCCGCCACTGCACGTAAGCGGAGTTATTGATTTGAAACGGCAACGATAGATTACCCGTTGCCTGCAAAAAGTTGGACTGCACTTGCGTAAAAGGATTGAGGCTGAAATACGAGTTGCGGCGTACGCTGCGGCTGAACGATGCCAAAATCATTCCTCGCTTGCCAGCCGGGCGACTGGCACGAATGGCAGGTGTCCAATTGACAAACAATTGCTGCCGGCCCGGCATGGCCAGTCCTTGCGTGTTTTGCCAAAAAAAGTCGGCGGCCAAGGTGGTGGTCAGGCGCAGCTTGCCCAGGCTAACAGCATGCTGTACTGTCGGTAGCAGCAGCCACTGCTTGATATGCTGCTGGTACAGGGCATTACTATCCGGCAACAGGGGTGCACCAAAGCCACCTTCTTGCACTTGGCCAGTGCCAGCGTACGCAAACCGACGAGCGGCCATTTGGAGCGACGCTTCCAGCTGATGCTTTTTTCCAAGCGGCATGGCGGCATTCAATTGTGCCTGGTGCAGTTGGTAGCGGCCATTGCCCACGGCCAACTGAAAGCGGAGTGGATCGTTGGCCGCATCGGTAAGCCGCCAGTCGTTTCCCCGATCATCGTCTATCCATTGCAGCTGATAACTGGCCGATACGTCTGTTTTACCTACCACTTTTGCCCAACCTATGCCCGCCGAAAGCTGGCCGATGCGCTGTCGATAAGCTTGTACATTGTTCAGCGCTTCCGCCACCGGTAGCTTGATGGTAGTGGCTGTCTGCCGGTAGGTGTTGTCGGGCGCTCTCATCCACCTTGCATTTATAAAAAAATCACCCGCCTGCTTGCTCTTGTACCCATACTCTCCACTGATAGTTTGCTGAAAAGACCGATTAAATCTTTGCTGGACAGCGACCTGAGCAACCTGCGGCGTTTCCAGCGCTTGCGTGCCCCGCTCATCCTGCCAGTTGTGGCTGGTGCTCACTTGTAGTGCAGCATCGCTGCTCTTTGTCAACCGACTGGCATTAGCACTGGCGGTATTACCCAAGGTGCCGGCCGAAGCCGAAGCCTGCAATGAGTAGCCTCGTGCCAGGCCATTTTTTGTAATGATGTTGAATACGACCGTCCAGCCTTGCTGCCGAAAGCGAAGCGGTGCCGGGTCCAACATTTCAATACGATCGATACTATCGGCAGCAATAAACTGTAGCGCTGCCGACGGGCTGCTGGCTAACAAGGCGCTACGCTTGCCATCCACCAGCATTAAAAAGGTTTGCCGGTTGTCTAACAACTTTACCTGCTGGTTGTACACAACCGTAAAAGGCATTTTCACAAACGCCTCCAAAAGTGGCCGACCACGCAGGCTACTATCGGCTTTTACGTCCAACCAAACCTTTTCATTGTCGAAAAAAACCAGCCGCCGCCTCGCCACTACAGTAGCAGTATCCATCCTCGCAGGTACCATCCATACAATTACACTTCTCTGCGCCGTACGCTGGCTGGCGAGCACTACACGCTTTGGTTTATAAAATGCAGCACTCACCTCTATTGTATCGGCCTTAGCCGGCACCATAATGGCACCTGCGGTATCTGCTTTGGCCAATAGCAGCCCTGCTTTAGTTGCCCGGCCATCCTTAACAAGCTGTCCGGTGATGCTGTCTAAAAGTTGAATGCGAATGAGTGTGTCGGCATTTTGCTGAGATTTTCCGACCACCAAAATCATCAGCGCCAAAACCAAAAAAGTAAGCTGTCGGGCCATCATTGTACAAAAAAGTCGGCGACTAAATATTTGAACTGGCAACTATTGAATGCAATTTGGTCATTGAGGCGGCTACAAAATGCCTAGGCTATATTATCTTATATTTGTGAAAAAAGAAGCGGCGTCAAATGATCGGGGCAAATCCAATACAAATGATTTAACAATATTAGTTATGATGTAAGGGATAAAAGAGTAGAAAAAACAACGGCTGTCTAGGGTGAAAATAACAAACGTATGTTTCGTCAATGGCTTTCTCGAAAAAATCAAAAAAGAATAGCCTCAGCGGCTTAATGCTTCGCCCCTGCCTCCCGCCACTCCCAGCGTATCAATACCAGTAGTACCAATAGCTCTGCACCAAAGTACAGCCAGCCCAGCCAGTGCAGTTGCGCATGGCCAGCTATCAACAGCACGGTGGTGGCTACAGCATACAAGGCATTGGCCAGCGCCAGGCCTATTGCCACCACCGCCAGCGCATGTAGCTGGCGGGCGGGCAGGCCTACCCAAGCCTGCCACAGCGGTAGCAGTAAGCCCAGCCACGCAGCTGATGATAAAGCACCGGCCGCATCGAGCAGCAGCAAGCGGCGAGGATGGCGTACAAAATAAGCAGGGGTGGATAGTGGCATGCGGCAAAACGTGGTTTGCTATATGTAGCCTTTTGATGGGTAGCATGAAAAAAGCGCTGCATGGGCAGCGCTATAAATTCCGTTGTATCTACCATGGCAGCCAGTGTGCCACTTACTTCCCCGCTGGCTTGTCGGCCGTGGTGCCGGGCGTCAGCAGTTGAAAAAACTGATCGAGTTCGGGCAGGATGACGATGCGAGTGCGGCGGTTGGCGGCTTTGCCGGCAGCGCTGGCATTGCTCATCACCGGCACATACTCGGCACGGCCACCGGCGGTCATGCGCTTGGGGTCGATGCCG
>JALOMC010000337.1 GCA_025455665.1 Chitinophagaceae bacterium
AGGGGTGCTACATGCGTGGTTACAAACAGGGTATGGTTTACCAGCTGCAAGCTATCGGTATAGCGGGCAATGGTTTTGCCCATCAGTTGCTCCCACACTTCGGCTATTTGCTGGCTTTGCACACCCTGCTTTAGCTTGCTTTTGTTCAAAAAGCTTTTCATGGCATCGCCAAGGCTCATTTCGCTATTGCTCATGTGTAGTTTGCTTGCGGTTTTCAATGGTTTGCCGGGGCTGTAAAAGTACTGCACCCTAGCCTTGCAGTTCCAGTATTTCGTAGTCGGCTGCTATGGCGGTCAGTTGTCGCTCCAGCCGGTCGCGGTGGGTATCGGTGATGAATACCTGCCCTGGTTTTTCTACACATACCTCCCGCAGCAGGTTGTGCATGCGCTGGTGGTCCAGTTTTTCAAACACATCGTCCAGCAGCAGCAGGGGGGCAAAGCCTTTGTGCTGTTGCAGCCATTCGTATTCCGTCAGTTTCAACGCAAACAACAGGCTTTTGCGCTGCCCCTGGCTGGCTATTTGTTTAAAAGCTTGGCCATCTAACTGCAGGGCAAGGTCATCGCGGTGGATACCGCTGCTGGTGCGCTGCAGGGCCAGGTCTTTGCCCAGTTGCTGCTGCCAGTGCGCTACCAGCTGGCTGGCGGTGGTACCGTCAGGCACAGCCGCCTGATAGCTTAGCTGTACCTGCTCGTGGGGGCCGGCTATCAGCTTATAGTGGTTGGTAGCCGCCGGCAAAAAAACTTTCAACAGCTGGTGCCGCCTATGGGCCAGCAGGGTTGCCCTTTCGGCCAGTTGCTCGGTCAGCACCTCCAGCAGCGCATCGGCGCGGCGGCCGGCTTCGGCCATTTGCTTTAGCTGGCTATTGCGCTGTTGCAGCAGTTTATTGTGCTCCATCAGCTGCTGCAGGTATTGGGCGTCCAGCTGGCACAGCAGTCCGTCTACCAGGCGGCGGCGGGTTTCGCTGCCGCCTATTATCAGCTCCACATCATCGGGCGCTATCATTACGGCCGGCAGGCGGCCTACGTGCAGGCTGTTGCGGCTGTACAGTTCGTCGTTCCAGCTGCACTCTTTTTTCCCGTTTTCCCGCAGTATGCAGGTCACGGTGGCTTCGGTAGCGGGGTAGGCAAAGCGGCCGCTGAGCCTGAAGCCGGCAGTGCCGGTGTGCACCAGCGGGCCATCGGCATGGGTAAAATAGCTTTTGGTGAAGCAGAGGTAGTAAATGGCGTCCAGCAGATTGGTTTTACCGGCGCCATTGGGTCCGCAAATACCGACCACTTTTTTTGCAAAGCCCTGCTGGGTGCTGAAATGGTTTTTAAACTGAAAAGCCTGTATGTGCTGTAGCCGGAGCATGAGGCCGCAAGGTAGGGGCTGGGCGCCTTTCGTGGCGGCCCGGCAACAGGGTCGGGCACCGGGGGCAAAACGGGCATTGCACAAGCCTCCGAACTCCTATATTTGCGGCTCATTTTTGAAGAAGTATGGCCAAAAAATTCACCCGGGAGACCTACCTGTATTGGTACGAACTCATGCTGCTTATCCGGCAGTTTGAGCTGAAGGCGGAAGAGATGTATAAAATGGCAGGCAAAATCCGTGGCTTTTTCCACGCTTACATTGGGCAGGAAGCCATTGCGGCAGGCTGTATGACGGCTACCCGGCTGGAAGATCCATACGTGACCGGTTACCGCGACCACGGCCTGGCTATTGCCAAGGGCATCAGCCCCCAAAGCTGTATGGCCGAACTGTACGGCAAGGCTACTGGCTGCGCCAAAGGCAAGGGTGGCAGCATGCACTTTTTTGGTGTTGAGAACTACTTTTTTGGTGGCCACGGCATAGTGGGCGCCCAAATAGGTACCGGTGCAGGCCTGGCATTTGCCGAGCAGTACAAGGGCACCGATAATGTGTGCCTTACCTTTTTTGGCGATGGTGCTGCCCGCCAGGGCATGCTGCACGAAGTGTTTAACATGGCCATGACCTGGAAGCTGCCCGTGGTTTTCATTTGCGAAAACAACAACTACGCCATGGGTACCAGCGTGGAGCGCACCAGCAATGTGCGTGACATTTACACCCTGGCCGATGCCTACGATATGCCCGGCGATGCGGTAGATGGCATGCACCCCGAGGCGGTGCACGAGGCAGTAGAGCGGGCTGTGAAACGTGCCCGCGAAGGCGGCGGCCCCACCTTGCTCGAAATGAAGACCTATCGCTACAAGGGCCACTCTATTTCAGACCCGCAGAAATACCGCACCAAAGAAGAAGTGGAAGAGTACAAGCAGCGGGATCCGCTGGAGCAGATACTGACCACCATCCGCACCGAAAACCTGGCCACCGAAGAGGAGCTGGACGTGATTCACCAGCGGGTGGATGCTATTGTGGAAGACAGCGTGAAGTTTGCCGAAGAAAGCCCCTGGCCCAGCGACGACGAAGTACTGAAAGATGTATACGCCGTAGACGAGCCGCACCTGTTTGTAAACGACTAATCCCCTTCAACCATCGATTTTTATATCAACCAGCTATCATGTCCGACAAAAAGAATATTCAAGTAGAGGAAGTGGTCGATGATTCGGCCAAAGTAGTAGCCCGTGCCAAAGGCTTCTGGGAGCGTTTCAGCAAGCCCATCACCTATGTTGGTGCAGCTATCATCTTGGTGTTCGGCGGCTACATCGCCTACAAAAAGTTGTACGTAGAGCCGCAGGAGAGCAAAGCGGCCGACGCTATCTGGCACGCCCAGCAGTATTTTCAGCAAGATAGTCTGGCGCTGGCCCTCAATGGCGATGGTCAGTTTCCTGGCTTTGAAAAAGTGGCCAAAACATACGGTGGTACCAAAGCGGGCAACCTGGCCGGCTTTTACGCCGGGGTGTGTGCCCTGCGCCTGGCTGACTATAAAAAGGCGGAAAGCTACCTCAAGGATTTTAGCACCGATTCAAAAGAAATTCAAGCCATTGCTTATGCCCGCCTGGCCGATACCTATGCCGAATTGGGCAAGAAGGCAGAGGCTGTAGAGCTGTACGCCAAAGCAGGTCGCCACTATCCGCAGCAGCAGGCGCTGAGTGCCGAAAATCTGTTTCGTGCCGGCTTGCTGGCCGAAATACTGGGGAAAAACGAAGACGCCATCAAGTACTACAAAGAGATCAAGGAAAAATACAGCCGCACCGACCGTGGCTACCAGATCGACAAGTACCTGGCTCGCCTGGGCGCCGTTGAATAAGATCAGTATAAAACCAACTGCGCCCCGCCCTGTAATAAAAAAATCTGAAGTATGGCAAGCAAAGGAAATGAAGCGCTGCTGGCACAGTGGCCACAGCTACAACAGCCGGTACGCATTGGCATTGTAAAAACGGCCTGGAATGCTCACATTACCAACGAACTGGAGGCTGGTGCCCGCCGGGTGCTGCAGCAGGCTGGCATAGCCGATGTGCAAACCTGGCTGGTACCGGGTGCAGTAGAAGTGCCATACATGATACGCCAGATAGCCGGCAGCCAACTTTGGGCCGATGCCTACCTCGCTTTTGCCTGCGTGGTGCGGGGCGATACTCCTCATTTTGACTATGTGTGCCAAAGCATCACGCATGGCATTACGGAGCTGAACCTACAGCTGCCCTCGCCTGTAGTGTATGGCGTGCTTACAGTAAATACCGAACAACAGGCCGAGGAGCGTATTGGTGGCGTGCATGGCCACAAAGGCGAAGAAGCTGCCCTTACGGCGCTACAAATGATTGCTGCTACCCGATCGCTGCGCTGATCAAAGATTTATTTTTATCCAGCACGCTTGCAACACAATCACTACTGGTATGAAAGTCCAAATATTCGTTCCCTGCTTTATCGATCAGTTGTACCCCAACGTAGCTTTTGCCATGGTAAAAGTGCTACGGCAGCTGGGATGTGATGTACTGTACAATGGCAACCAAACCTGCTGTGGCCAGCCTGCCTTCAATGCCGGCTTTCACGACGATGCCCGGGATGTATGCCGCAAATTCATGAATGATTTTGCGCCCGATATACCGGTGGTGGCTCCCAGTGCCAGCTGTGTGGGTTTTGTAAAAAATTACTACAAAGAATTGTTTGGTACAGGCACACCCGACGCGGCCAGCGCCACAGCGTTGGGGCTTCGCACATTCGAGTTTGCTGATTTTTTGGTAAACCAGCTGCAGCAAACGCGGCTGGGTGCTGTGCTGCACGGAAAGGCTACCTATCACGATAGCTGTGCCGCCCTGCGAGAATGCAAGGTGAAGGCCGAACCAAGGACCTTGCTACAACAAGTAGAAGGGCTGGAATTGGTAGAAATGAACGATGTGGAAACCTGCTGCGGGTTCGGCGGTACGTTTGCTGTCAAGTTTGAGGCTATCAGCGGGGCCATGGCCGATCAAAAGCTGGGGCATGCCATGGCCACGGGTGCTCAATACATTGTAAGTACCGATATGAGCTGCCTGATGCACCTGGATGGTGCGGCCAAAAAGAAAGGGCTGCCACTAAAGTGTGTGCACCTGGCCGAGGTATTGGCCGGCATGGCATAAGTCATAAAAAAGAAAAGCACGAAGCGGCTTTCGCTACTTCGCACTTTTCCAAAACACACACTGCATCACCTGCTCCTCATGGTCATGCTGCTGGCAATGTTGTCAAGCGCATACTGTCCGGGGTTTTGCAGATCAGCGTTGTACTTTATTTAGGCAAAACCACGCTATCTATCACGTGTATTACGCCATTGCTCTGAAATACGTCGGCAATGGTCACCGTGCTCATGCCGCCTTTTTCATCTTGTAGCATTACGGTTTTGCCATCAGTAGTGGCCGTCAGGGTGCCGCCTTGTACAGTTTTCAAAGTGGCTTTGCCTTTGCCGTCTTTAATCAGTTTCAAAATGCTTTTTGCATCGTACTTGCCAGCCACTACATGGTAGGTCAGTACGGCTGTCAGGGTGCCTTTGTTTTCAGGCTTCAGCAGGGTGGCTACTGTGCCGGCAGGCAGCTTGTCAAAGGCCGCATTGGTAGGCGCAAACACCGTGAATGGGCCTGCACTCTGCAGTGTTTCTACCAGGCCAGCGGCCTTTACAGCTGCTACCAGGGTGGTGTGGTCGGCGCTGTTTACGGCATTTGCCACAATGTTTTTAGACGGGTACATAGCAGCTCCACCTACCATTTTGGTGGCTTCTTTTTGCGCTACAGCAGCGGTTATTACGGTGGCGCTCAGTGCCAGGGTCAACAGCGATTTCAATGCTTTCATTGATTTGATTTTTTTGTGTTTGGAAATTGGAAAACCTGTGTTTGTTAACTGCAATCAACGCCATCATGTACGCTGGCCATTCTTTGTTCGGATTGAACCCGGCTGGCCAAAAAAATGTTAAGGCGCAAATAGCC
>JALOMC010000338.1 GCA_025455665.1 Chitinophagaceae bacterium
CGGCCGTACGGTACGGATGCTTTCGTGGGTTTTTTCATGCATCAGCAGGGCCTTTTTGCCCACGGCCAGCACTTCTTTTGGGTTGTTGCGGTTCAGGGCCACTATGCTGGGCTCGTTTACCACTACTTCCTCGTTATGTATAATCAGGGTATTGGCAGTACCCAGGTCAATGGCAATTTCTTGCGTAAAAAAGTTGAAAAGTCCCATGTGATCGCTGCGGAATCAGGAAAAATATGAATTGGGCAAAATTGCAGGAAAGCAAGGTATAAAACAAAGTAGCATGCCTGCTTTTGGTAGTGTTGGCAATAATTGTGCAGAAGCTTGTGCAGAAAGCAGATTTATTGCTATTTGCAAGCAGTAATTAACAAGAGCAACTATGCAACAATGGATAAGCAAGATCGCGTTGGCCCTGCTTTTGGGCTGCCCGGCCTTGGCACTGGCACAAAAGGTACCGGCCGATAGCAGCAGTTGGCCATTGCCCGATTCGATCAGCCAACAATTCAAAAATGTTGATCAGCCGGCCGAGTATCCGGGTGGTGTAGAGGGCTGGCGCCGCTACATGGAAGCGAACCTGCAGTACCCTAAAAAAGCGGTACGCAGGAATACGCAGGGGGTGGCCAGGGTACAGTTTTTGGTGGATACCCTTGGCCGGGTGTCGGACGTTAGCATTATAGACGACCCGGGCGATGGCCTGGGGGAGGAAGCTATGCGCATAATACGTGAAAGCGGCCGCTGGATACCAGCCATGCGCCAGGGGCGAAAGGTGCGGTTTCGGCACATTCAAGCCATTACTTTTCGGCTGGAGTAGCCGCCTATTTCTGGGCGATGCCCCTTGGTCAGAAGCCTGAAAAGCAGTCTTTTAAGGGCTGAAAAGCAAAAACGCCGGTCCATCGATCGGCGTTTTTGCTTTGTATAGGTGGCAGCAGCCCCCCGGCTATTTGCCTGCTTCCAGCAAGTGCTTTACTGCGGCCTCCAATTGGGCGTCTTTGCCTTTCAAAAATTCTTCATACTTCAGCGGCACCTTGATACAGGTTTTCCAGCGGCCGGTTTTCCTTCACGCCAAAAAAGGCGATCATCGGAATGCCAAAGACCATGGTGGGGTCAATTTGGGTTTCCCACCACACGGCGGTGCTGGTGCCCGGCACAGGCATGCCTATCAGCTTGCCAATGCCCTTGGCACGATAGGCGTACGGAAACGCATGGGCGTCGCTGTAGTTGCTTTCGCTCATCAGCACAGCACTGGGTTTGGCCCATTTGTCGCGGGGCTCGCCGCCTTTGCTGATCTGTCCGTACGGCCTGAAGGTGGCGTAAGGCTTACCGTCCAAAAAGTTTGAGAGGTCTTCGTGCAGCCAGCCCCCGCCATTAAAGCGGGTGTCTACTATCAGGGCCTGCTTATCCATGTTTTTGCCCATTACCTTGTCCAGCGCTTCCCGAAACGAGCCATCGTTCATGCCCTGCACATGCACATAGCCTATTTTGCCACCACTCAGTTTCTCGGTTTGGTCTTCCATGGTTTTTATCCAGCGCTTGTACATCAGCGTTTGCTCTTCGCCGCTGCTGATGGGCTTTACCGTCAGCTGGTAGCGCTGCTTGGTCGCCGGATCATACAGGCCTAGCAGGGTGTTTTTGCCGGCTTTGCGGTTTAGCAGCATGGCCCAGTCCATCGCATCCGTTATTTCGGTGCCGTCTATTGTTTCCAGCACATGGCCGGCTTTCACGTTGGCATTGGCTTTGGCCAGCGGGCCGCCTATGATCACTTCATCTATTTTCACGCCGGTACCCCGGTACGTCTCATCGGTTAGTATACCCAGCGCTGCCGTAGCATCGGGGTTGGTGGGGCGGGGGCTGTAGCGGCCGCCGGTATGGCTGCCGTTCAGTTCGCCCAGTATTTCGCTCAGCAGTACCTGAAAATCGTAGTTGTTATTGATGTGGGGCAAAAAGCGCCGGTAGGCCTGCAGGTACATGGGCCAGTCAATGCCGTGTAGCTTGGGGTCGTAGAATTTCTTTTGCACTTGTCGCCAGGCATGGTCCAGTATGTAGGCTCTTTCGCCGGCCTCGTTCAGCACCATTTCGCCATTTATCTGCACCGGGCTCACCTTGCCCGTTTCGTCTATTTTCAGCAGGCTGCCGTTGTTGTCTACATACATGGCTTTGCCGTCTTTGGTGGCCTGTATATCGCTGCCCGAGGCGCCCAACTTGGCCAGCAGGCGGGTGTCGCGGGTGCGCAGGTCGGTCACCCACAGGTCGTAGCCCCGCTCAAAAGCAGCCAGGTAGTACAGCTTGCTTCCATCCTTGCTGATGTAGTAGTCCGAAATGGAAGCGCTGTTCACCGTGAGCCGCAGTTTGCGGGCATCCAGGTTGTCGAAGTTGGGCTGCCAGTTCTTTTTGGCGGCGCTATCCCGCTTCAGTTTGGCTGTGTCTTTTTTGTCCATTTCTTCGGCCAGGGCAGCGTCGTCTTTGCTCAGCGTAAATCGGTCGTAGGCTTCCTGATCCAGGAAAATGCCATACACATCCAGTTCACGGTTGCCCTGAAAGGCCACCGACTTGCGGCCATCGCGGTTACTGCTCCAGGTCATCAGCTTGCCATCCATAAAAAACTTGGCACCGCCATCGCCAAAGCCGCTTTGTACCGGGTACATGGGTGGCTGGCTGCCATCGGCCCGGTACAGGCCGGTATTGCGGCTGCCGTAGTAGCCGCGGCTATCATCTACCGCCAGCCATTTGCTGTCGGGGCTCCAGGTGTAGTACTGGTCGCCGTCGCGGTAGCTAAAGTTTTGGCCACCGGGCACTATGGTGCGGCTTTGCTTGCTGGCCAGGTTGTGTACCCGCAGCACATTGCGGTCTTCCAGGTAGGCCAGTTCCTTGCCATCGGGGCTGGGCAGTGGTTGAAATTCTTCTTTTTCCGTCGCCAGTACGGCTTCCTCTTTCAGCAGGGTGGCCGCGTAGAAGTAAGGTTCTTCTTTGCGCAGCACCGTGGCTTTGTAAATGTCCCAGCTATCGGCCCGCTCGGCGCTGTAGTACAGTGTTTTTCCATCGGGCGCCCAGGCCAGCATGCGCTCCTGCTGCGGCGTATTGGTAATGCGTTTGGTAGCACCGCCTTCGGCTGCCACTACAAATACTTCACCACGGGTCACAAAGGCTATTTCCTTGCCATTGGGGCTCACGGCAAACTCGCTTACATCGCCACGAATGGGCACATTTTTTTCATAGTTGCTACGGCCATCGTTCAGCACCTGTATGCGCAGGCGTTTCGGCTCGGCCCCGCTGGCCTGGGTATAAATGGCCCCATCGTAGGTATAGCACAGCGTGTTGTTTTGGCTAATGCTCAGCTGGCGCACAGGATGGTGCTCGAATCGGGTGAGCTGCTGCTCGGCCATGCGGTTGAGTACAGGTGCTTTGTAAATGTTCTGGTTACCATTTTTCTCGCTGAGGTAGTACACAAATTGGTCGTCGGCGCTCCACACTGGTTCGCGGTCTTCGCCTTCAAAGCCGCTCAGCTGGCGATAGCTGTTGGTCTTTAAATCATGTATCCACACATCGCGGGTCACGCTGCTGGTGTGGTGCTTGCGCCAGGGGTCTTCCACGCCTTTTCGGTCCTGGTACACAATGGCGTTGCCTTTGCTATTGTAGTGCGCATGCTCGGCACCGGCAGCGCTTACCAATATGGCCCGGCCACCCTGGGTGCTTACCGTGTACAGGTTTTGAAACAGGTTGGGCCGCGGAAAGCGAACACTGGCGGCGGGCGCATGGCGGCCGCTACCAAAAAGCACCGCATTGCCATCGGGGGTAAAATCGTACGGATAATCAGGCGCACTGTGCCAGGTAAGGCGGGTAGGCTGCCCACCAGTGGCCGGCATTACAAACACATCAAAATTGCCATACCGGTCGCTGGCAAAGGCAATGCTTTTGCCGTCGCGGCTCCACACGGGCATCATATCGTGCGCCTCGTGTATGGTGAGGGGCGTAGCCAGGCCGCCGCCGGCATCTACCTTGTACAAATCGCCTTTGTAGCCAAATACAATGGTGCGCCCATCGGGGCTGATGGCGGGGTGACGAAGCCACAGGGCTTCATCCTGGCTAAGGGCCGGGCTGCCCAGCAGGGCCAGCAGGCAGCATGCAAGCAGGTGTCGCATAT